>NZ_JAPFGW010000029.1:0-12591 GCF_059803595.1 Blastomonas sp. 34TW | reverse complement strand
CAATGCCGCCTCGAGCAGGTCAAAAGCGTCCCGTTGGCTCCAGGCGCCGTTTGCGGAGCCCTCCCCGTAGAGCTGGCTCATCGTCTCAAACAGGCGTTGTTTGTTCGCCATTCCGGTGGCGATGGCGTTCTGGATTTCGGTGATTGCTGCGTCCAGCTTCTGGCTGGATTGTTCAAAAAGGTCGGTCACGGTCTGCTCCTGATGCTGAACCGCATCAGGTCATCCCCCTCCCCCCTTTGGCGAAGCTGCTTCGTTTCAGGAAGAAGATCTCGGCTAAAAGAACGCCTACTAATCGAGTGAAGTTATCCGACTGCTCGGTAGCGAACACCAATCCGCTGGATTGCGCTTTCGCGTCGTGCTCGGATCTGCTGTGCGATTACGTCAGCCGTTGCTCTGTCCGGATAGCTCGTGGTGACCGCCCTGCCCTTTGACCCTATCCGTCCCCACCGCCGCTCAATGGTTGTCCAGCCAAACAGATCGGTTTCGATCCAGAGGTCGTAAGCGCGTGCAACATTGCGTGAAGGGTCGATAGCCTGCCAATGCCACGACTGGCTGAACGGTGTTTCCATGATGGCAGCGTGGCAGAGACATGGGTGAGCGGTCCAACCGGAAATCTGAATCACAGACCCGTCAGTGATTCAGTGAAGCGATTGGAGGCTGTGACCTGGCTCAACACTTTCAAAACATCATCAAAAAACGCCGCTGCTTGCAGCGGAAGGATTTCTGATTCTAGAGATTCAGATTCGGGGCTAAATTCTGATGTAAGTTCAATGCCCTATGACAATGTTCCTGACCCGGCGGGGGTGTTTGGCTGACCTTATGGGGGCTATCACCTGACCGAGTGGGGGCTTCCCCCTGACCTTCTGGGGCATTCCTGACCAATTGGGGGAAGTGCCAGTGTCTGATCTGCAAGCTCCCATTCAAGAGGATCGCGCTGCCTTTTCTCGCAAAAACTGAGTCCTATCCTGTATCTTCTGACAAGCGTTGCCGACTCGCAGGACATCCGCCGATTCCGCCAGTCCATTCAGCTCGTCTAATCCTGACCTTTTGGGGGCTGCGTTCAGGGTTCGATCCTGACCTGACTTGACGCAAGAGGTCAGGTCAGGCAGCAAAGGCGCTCACAAGAATCGAGCTACGATCGCAGTATGGCATGGAAACGGATGACAGCCCAATAGCTGAGGCTCTCGAAGAGAAGCCTAAAGAGGCAACACCGGGCCGTGCGATGCGCGTCGCTGCTGCATTGAAGGCAAAAGGCGGGGACGAGTTCGCCAAGCCGGGCAACATCATCGAGATCAAGTTCGTCAAAGGTGAGTCACTGAGCCTGACAGCATCCCGGCTCCTTGCCCTCATGATTCTGACTGCCGGTGGTGATGCGTGGGAGGACCGGCCTCACCGCATTCGCAAGGCCGATATTCGTCGCGGTCATAAAGGCAATGAGCGGATCAGCGATATGCTGCAGGAACTTCATCGCACTCTGTTTGCTGTGGATGATAAGTCGTGGAGAGGAAAGAAGGCCACCCTCCTGTTTTCCCTGATCTCCCGGTCCAAAGAGGAGACCGACGAGGATGGTGGTGAGACGGGATGGATCGAATGGGAGTTCACGCCTGATGCGCGCAAGCTGATCCAGGCGTCTGAGACCTATGCGGTGCTCAATCGGCAAGCGGTTCTGGGCTTCCGCTCGAATTATGCCCTGAAGCTTTACGAGCTAGGAGCGCTTCGCCTTCATCGACGGCAGGCAACCTGGCGAGGAGATATGCAAGCGCTGCGGGCAGCGCTTGGCATTCCGCCTGACGTTTACACTGACTTTGCTCAACTTCGGCGCAAGGTGTTGGAGAAGGCAAAGTCCGAGATTGACCAGTTGGCGCACTTTCGCGTCGAGTGGCGTGAAATCCGACAAGGGCGAACGGTCACCGAGCTTGAGTTCCGATTTGAACCGAAAGGGGCGCCTGAAGTCCTCGAAACGGTAGATGAACTGGATAGGCACTCCGCGGGACGCCAAGCAAGGCGTACTGGCTCTGTCGAGACTGTGACAGCGGGGCAGGGTGCAATCGCCGCACCAACGACCGACGCGCCTGTCGCTAAGCAGCTAGAATCAACTTTCCCCTCGTCAGGTTCGATCCGCTTCGGACACGCCGATCTGCTTGAAGTCGGCAAAAAGCACGGCGGCGGATGGGATGTCGATCTTATCGCGAGCGGATTCCGCGAGCACATGGGCAATCGGTTGGAGAAGCTACGTGGCGCCAAGCTGATCGCTGCCTGGAAGGGTTTTTGCGAGGGGTGGGTAAACCGGCGGGGGCGACCCTGAGCCGCCTAAATTGCACGCGTGCAATTCTCCTTGCCCCCACCGAGTCAGGATGGCGCGCATCCATCCTAAAATCGGCCCGACAAGGCGTCTGAACTTTCGAAATTTGTGATTTTCTTGACCGAAAAGCGCAAGTGGGTGTAGCACACTCCCAATTGCGAAAGGACGGCATGTGTCTAACGGACTTCAGATCGAAGAAGCGGAGCGTTTGGTCTCGGTGGCAACGCTAGCCAGTCGAACATCCTCAGTGCTCGAAAAGCTGCGCGACTCCGCACGAAGCGCTCGGGCAGATGCGCGCCGGGAGCCTACCTTTACGATCGGGAAGGCAGCCGAGCTCGTCGGGCGGACACCGGCGGCCATTCGGGACGCCGAGAAAGATGGAAGGCTGCCCGAGCCAGCGAGGACAGATAGCAATCGGCGCGAGAGATACACTCTTGCCCAGCTTAACGATATGCGCGGCGTATTCGGCACGAGGCCGTATCGTGCTCCGACTGATCCGTGTTGCGTGGTTGCGGTTCAGAATTTCAAAGGCGGTGTCGGCAAATCGACGCTCTCCGTACATCTAGCGGAATACCTCGCGATCAAGGGCTATCGTGTTGCGTTGATCGACTGCGACAGTCAGGCGTCTGCGACGACGCTGTTCGGCTACGTGCCAGACCTCGATCTGACAGAGGACGATACCCTCTACCCGTTCCTTCGTGAGGGTGAGCGGTCATCGCTCGACTACGCCCTCCGCAAGACCCATTTCGACGGCCTTGAATTGATCCCTGCCAATCTTCGGCTGTTCAATTCCGAATATGAATTGGCCGCCAGAATGGCGCAAGGGAACGGTGCCTTGCTCGACCGCCTCAAGGAAGGGATTGAGAGCATCTCGGACCGGTTCGATGTCATCGTCATGGATCCCCCGCCGGCGCTCGGCGCAATCTCTCTGTCCGTGTTGCGGGCTGCGAATGCGTTGGTGGTGCCGGTCCCTCCGACCGTGATGGACTTCTCGTCGACCGCTGCTTTCCTATCCATGCTTGATGAAACGATTGAGCAGCTCGCGGACCGGGGTCTTGCGCCAGAGCTGACGTTTTTGCGCTTCGTCGCTTCAAAGGTCGATGAGAACAAGTCTATGCAGAAGGAGCTTCTGCAGTTGATGCGGACCCTGTTTGGTCACGCCATGGTTCGCACGCCGCTCAAGGATTCTGCCGAGATCGACAATGCGACTGCGCGGCTAATGACCGTTTATGAACTCGACGGACCGGCCACGAGTTCGGCGGTGCGCAATCGCTGCTTGAACTATCTTGATGGCGTGAACTCTGAGATCGAAGTCGACATTCGATCGATGTGGCCAAGCCATCAGAAGCGCCTCCGCCAGGAGGCATTGGTATGAGCCGCTGGGGAAATTGCACGCGTGCAATTCTGCTGATGGGAGGCATGCATGAGTAGGAAGAACAGCGGCTTTGCCGCCGACTTGGCGGCAGGAATCGATTTGACCGAAGAGTCCGCCGCGCCGCGTCGATCGAGCATCGCTTCGAATGTGCTGACCGGGCGTTCAAACCGTTTGGCTGATCTCGCGTCTGGGGCGATTGTTTCGCGCACGCATGAGCTCGTCGACCCGGCAAGGTGTCGGATGTGGTCTGGCCACAATCGCGACTATGCGCTCCTCACCGAGGAACGCTGCGCTGACCTGATTGAGAGCATTAAGGCACAGGGCCGACAGGAGATCCCGGCAATTGTCAGGCGCTTGTCTGGTGACGACGGATATGACTTCGAGGTCATTTGCGGTGCACGGCGGCACTGGTCGATCAGTTGGCTGCGGGCGCACAACTATCCAGACTTCAAGTTCCTCGTGGACGTCCGCGAAATCGGTGACGAGGAGGCGTTCCGGCTCGCTGATCTCGAGAACCGTGCACGAGACGACCTCACCGATTTCGAACGGGCGAAGGACTATCTGCGAGCTTTGACGGCCTACTACGAGGGTCGGCAGAAGACGATGGCCGAACGCCTCAAGGTGTCCGAAAGCTGGCTAACACGTTATCTCGATCTGGCCCGCTTGCCCGGAGAGCTGACCATAGCCTTTGCCCATCCGCAGGAACTCGGAATTCGTAATGCGATCGCACTCAAAGCGCTCTTGAAGCCCGAGGACCGGAGGGAGAGGGCCTTCCAGGAGGCAGCCCGGCTTGCTGCCGAACGGGAGCGAACTGGCCAGTCACCTTCTGTGCTGGAAGTGATCAAGGCGCTTTCTCTTGCGGTCGATCCCCCCAAGAAGTCAGGATCCCCCAAGAAGTCAGGAAAGGCCGAGACTGTCGCCAATGCTGTGGGCCAGCCTGTGCTTCGGATTGAGGGAGCTGATCGCAAGGGGGTTCGGATCACCTTGTTGAACAAGGGTGGTGCGACGCGCCAGGAAGCCGAAGAGGCTATCCGCGGTGTACTAGATCAGCACTGGCCGGTAGCATAGCGCTATCGATCTCGCGCAAGCCCACCATGCCTGCCTCCTGCAGCGACAATACGGATTGCGAAGCGGTTCGCTTTGTCACGCCAAGGCTTCTTGCAAGTTCCGCTCTGGTGAGAGGGCCAAGGCTGACAATCATGCGCCACGCCTGCGGAGCGGTGGAGGAGGCATACAGTCGTCCGGCCAGTTGCTTGTCGGCCAAAGCGACAGCTTCTCGCATCATCCGCAAATCGGCCGCGGCTTTGTCAGCGGCCGTCTGAATCGCTGAACGGAGAAGCCCGGGCAGGGGTTCTTCGTGGAATTCGCGGAACAGGACCCGTGACATCACGCCTGCAAGCGCCAGCGGGGCCGACCCCAAGCCAAAAAGATGAGGCCGCATGGCCGTCGCCAGTGAGGCGGCCCAGGCCGCGCCACGCGGGGCCGAGCGCGTGATCGCGAACCCGCCGACCTTGACCATTTCGCTCCCGCCTTCGAAGAAGTCGAGTTCCTCGGTTCGCAGTTCCTCAAGCCACTCAAGCAGGGTGCCCACCGGATCTCGGGTCGGCAGCAACGCATCGAGCCGCTCGAGCGCGCGATCGGCGGGCAAGTAGGCCTCGCTGAACCCTTCGGAGTGGTTTTTCGCGGCCATGGCCAGCTTGGCGGCATGGGCGAGGGGAGGGTGACCTCGCCGGCTGATCCACGACAAGAATTGACGGCGTTCTTCGGAGTACCACGAACGCACCAGCTCGTCGGCCTCGAGCCCAGGGTTGTGTTCAATTCCAATATTATCAAACGGATAATCGCGCACATGCACACGCCAGAGGCGCCGGAGTGAGGCCAGCGCAAGGCATTCGGCGAGCGCTGGCGAGATGAAGGGGAGGGCGCCTTCGATGCGGGCAAGCGTCAGTTGCCAAGGTGCTGGGGCGGATGCCATCTGCCAGATAGTATATAAATGGCTTAAAAAGTATACCCAGCTTGTATGGCAGGTTTAGTGTCCGATAAGAGCCCTTCACGGACGATAAGGCATTCTATATAAAGCAGCCTGAATTGGCCGCGATGACGTCCGCGCCCAACGCAGGGATAGGGCACACCAGCGGCAATGAAGCTTGAGGAGTGTCGCCGTGGACGATGACAGCAGCAGGGCTTTGGGGCTTTCAGATGAAGTCGCGCTTTCGCCGCTGGGGAATGCGATCCCGCCGCAGCTCGCAGCTGAGATCGAAGCGGCGCGCTCGTACCGGGCGCGATCCAAGGCGGCCAACACTGTGCGGGCCTATGACAGTGACTGGCGGCAGTTCGAGGAATGGTGCTGGACGCGCGATCTTGAGCCTATGCCTGCCATGCCGGAGGCAGTTGCCACATACCTTGCCTGGCTGGCGCAGGCGGGGAGGGCGGACAGCACCATCGGGCGGCACCTTGCCTCCATCGCCTGGCACCACAGGCAGGCAGGACAGGTTGCGCCCCAGCACCGCGATCCGCGCGCAGTAATCGCCGACACACTTGCTGGGATCCGGCGTGAGCAACGTGCTCGGCCGACGCGCAAGAAGAGCGCAATTCTGGCGGCCGATCTTGCGCGGATGATTGCAGCTGCCGAAGGCCAGAGTCCGCGAGCGATCCGCGACCGAGCGGTCATGGCACTGGGGTTGGCGGCGGCGCTCCGGCGTTCCGAACTTGTCGCGCTACAGCTGGCTGACCTTGAGCTGGTGCGGGAGGGTCTCAAATTGACGATCCGGCATTCGAAAACCGACCAGGAGGGCGCAGGGCAGGTCATCGCGGTGCCTTCTGGTAAGGTGCTAAAGCCCGGCGCGCGCCTCAACGAATGGCTCAGCGTTAGGGGAGGGGAGGCTGGTCCTTTGTTTTACCGCACCGACGCACAAGGTATGATGACCAAGGAGCCCATGTCGGATCGCTCGGTTGCCCGCCTGATCCAGCGTTACGCTGAAAAGGTTGGGCTCGATCCTGCCGCATTCGGTGCCCACTCGCTACGCTCAGGGTTCCTGACCGAGGCAGCCAAGGCGGGGGCCTCATTGCCGAAGATGCAGGAGGTATCGCGGCAGAAAAAGGTCGAGGTGCTGCTTGGCTATGTCCGCGACGCAGCGCTGTTCGAGAACCATGCGGGTGAGAGATTTCTGTAGAGAATCTGGGCTATGGGATGCTGGCTTGCTCCACGATGGTCCCTGGTTTCAGGTACCCTTACGGAGCGTCACATATGGCAGAGGCGTTTTCGTGCTAGGTCTGCTAGAGCTGGACCTCGAATAATTGATTACACCGCAGGAAAATTTCATTAGATTCCCTAGGTAGTCCATTTTGATCCTGCCGCTTGAGTGACTGAAACATAGAAAATGGCCCGCGCTGATCATCTCGTCTCGCTCGTTCGCGCCAGCGTTGCTGGCGACCGTGAGACGTTGCGCGCAGCGGCCGAGGCCATTGCCGCGGACGAACGAGCCAAAAATCACCACATCGTTGCAGATCGCATCGAACGCGCACTAAGCACCGTGCCGGTAACGCCGCCGCCTCTCACGACCTCCCAGCCTCAGGTCGGGCCAGGTCGAGACACGATCATCGAAATCGAAGCGCGGGTTAGATTTGATGATCTGCTCCTTTCGTTGCCAGCGCGCGAGAATGGTCGTCAGCTGATCGAAGAGCACATGCGTGCTGATGTTTTGCGCGCACATGCCTATGAGCCACGGCATCGGATTCTGCTTTCCGGGCCTCCTGGAAACGGGAAGACGTCCTTTGCTGAGGCAATCGCGGAAGCGCTGGGCTTACCATTCTTCGTGGTGCGTTATGATGCTTTGATCGGCAGTTACCTTGGTGAGACCAACGCCCGTCTTCGCAAACTGTTCGATTATGTGCGCACACAGCCGAGCGTCCTATTTTTCGACGAGTTTGATGCTATCGGTAAAGAGCGTGGCGACACCCATGAAACCGGCGAAATCAAGCGCGTGGTCTCGTTCTTGCTCATGCAACTCGATCAATTGCCGCCGTATGTCATAGTTGTTGCGGCTACCAATCATGCAGAGTTGCTTGATCGCGCGGTATGGCGTCGCTTTCAGATGCGGTTAGCTTTTCCACAGCCCGATCGCAAACTGCTCGAGGTGTTTTTGGACAGGGTCATCTCTGGCTGGCCTGAAACTCCGCGCATGACTGTACAGAAGCTCGCGACCCGCCTTGGCGAAGTAAGTTATGCTGAAGCGCTCGACCTGTGCCAGAATGTGAGGCGCAGGCAGATATTGGGTTTGGGGGAGATTGGGATCGATGATGCGCTCGAGACAGAGCTTGAACTATGGAAATCGCGCGTACGGCCCGGGAATGTAGATGGCGAGCGATCCAACCAAGCCCCTGCTGAGGCTGACGCCAGACCAATCAAGACAACGCCCCGCCGGTCAGCAAAAATTTCCCCGACCACCTGAATCTTTCCCTCGGGATCGCCAGCAAGCCACATTTGCCCCAAAATTCGACCGCCTGGCCCAGGCTTTGGCGCGAGATCCGGGCGGTCTCGAACTGCGTGCCGATCCGGCTGCCCTGGCACCGGAGAGATTGCTCGTCTTCGAAGTCCGTGGCTCGGTAAACAATTTTGCCGCAGCCGTTCAGCGCGTGCCCGGCCTCGAACTGATCGACGAGGAGGAGTTAGGCAGCGACGACGACAAGGAGCCCGTTGCCTACCTCCTTGTTCCGGACGCACGCGCGCTCGCAGAACTGCTCTCTCTTTGGAGGCGCTGGAACGCCGATCAACTGCAATTCGGGGAGACGCCGTGGCGTGGCGTGTTCGAACTGCTTCGCGATCTGCGACCATGGGGGCCTCAGGACAGGGTCCAACGAATCGACGCCAGTTTTCTCGCCGAGGAGATCGAGGAGCGCGGCGAGGACGAGCTTGTCCCGCTGGAGATCGAATTGATCTACCGAGCCTCTGAGGTTCAGGCCCAGGCACGGGAAGATGAAGTGCGCGCGGCAGTGACCGCACGCGGCGGGCAGATCATCTCGCGTGCCCGGCTGCCCGAGATCGCCTATCATGCCCTGCTCGTGGATTTGCCGGTACGCGCGATCCGGGAGATCATCGATCAGGCGGAAGGCGGCATCGCCAGCCTCGAGCCTGTCATGCACATCCGCCCGCAAAGCCTAGCGACGACGATCGAGATCGAGGACGTCACAGACGCCGGCACCGCTGCTGCGGTCGGCAACTTGCGCGAACCGATCCTGGCCCTGCTCGACGGAGTTCCAGTCGCCGCACATCCGCTGCTCGCCGCTCATCTGGTCGTGGATGATCAATTCGATCTCGAACCCCATGCCCCCGTGGACCAACGCGTCCATGGCACTGCGATGGCGTCGCTCCTCGTGCATGGCGACAGGAACAATCCCGCACCGGCATTGCCGCGGCGCATTCATGTTGTTCCGGTGATGGGTGCTGGGGATCGCTTCCCGGCACGACGGCTTGTCGTCGACATCATCTTTCTCGCCATTAGAGCGATGCGAGAAGGCCCGGATGCAACGGCGCCGGGCGTGCTGATCGTCAATCTCTCGCTTGGCAACGAGCGGCGTCCCTTTCAGTCGTCGCTGTCGGCATGGGCACGGCTGCTGGATCGACTGGCGTACCGATACGGCATTCTGTTTCTGGTGAGTGCTGGTAATGTGAGGGAGACCTTCGGCGTCCCAGCCTTCGCGACCGGCACGGCTTTCGAAGACGCTGACGCCGCCGCTCGCTGTGACGGCACGCTGACCGCGATCGGCAATCTGATGGCTGACCGGCGTATGTTTTCGCCGTCCGAGGCAATCAACGCGGTGACGGTCGGCGCGTCCAATGACGATTGGGTGTCGGCTGCGGACCGCCGCGCCGCCCGCACCATCATCGACCCCTTTCCGGGCATTCGTGCCGCCAACCCGTCGAGCGCTCTCGGCCCTGGATTTGCCCGATCAGTCAAACCTGACATTTTGATGCCGGGAGGTCGCGAGCACCTCCGCCAGATGCGGACCGACGGTCATGTCTTCGTCAGACCGGCGCCCTCAACGCGCCCCGCTGGCCTCAAAGTGGCGGCGCCTCGTACCGGCGCCTTCGGGGTAGCCGAAGGCTATTCGGGCGGGACCAGCGGCGCGACCGCGCTGGCATCACGCACATGTCATCGAATCCACGACGCACTGGAGGCAGCGTATCCGGATTTTGCGGGCCTGCCCCACATTCAGCGGGCGGCCCTGCTCAAGGCGCTGCTTGTCCATCCCGCCCGCTGGCCCGATGACATTGCTGCACGGATCAAAGCGATCATCGGTCCGGTCGGCGGGCATCACAGCCACATCAAGGACAATATCAGGCGCTTCCTGGGATTTGGCTATGTCGACGCCGAAGACGCGGTAGCGTGCGCGGAGGACCGCGCGACGTTCTGGGCGGTTGGAGAACTTTCACGCGACCGTGTCACCACTGTCCGTGTCCCCATACCGGCGGTCATGAGCGGTCAGGCCCGGCCCCACAGCCTGTCGGCGACGCTAGCATGGTTCACACCCGTGCAACCGGGACGCAAGAGCTACCGATCCGTTCGCCTCAAGCTGCTCGATCCAGCAGAAGCCGGCACTTTGGGCGTTTCTCCGCGTAGCCTTCAACCTGACGGCAATCAGACTAATCGCGGCACCATATTCATGCGTTGCTGGGAAGGTGACAAAGCGCCGGTCGTCGGCCCGGATATGACGATTGACCTCGTTGTGCAGCGCGATCCAGATCCGGGCACTCCGATAGATGAAGCTGTACCATTCGGTCTCGCGGTCACTGTCGCCATGCCCGGCATCGTCGGTCTCTACACGCAGGTCGCACAGCGCCTCGGCATCGCGCCGCGTCAGCCGGTCTGAGGCTCGCTTTTCTTCGGGATGTTGCAACCATGAACGTCAAAAGGAAGCCTGCCAAAGCCGAGCGACCAACATCGAAAATGCGCGCGTTGTTCCGCGAGGCCGCGCGCGAAATTGTCGCCCGGGATCGCGAGGCGCGTAAAGGGGGGCGCACGCAAAATACGATTGGCGAGATCGAGCGCGCAATGGTGAAGGCCTATGTCTGCGGACAAGAAGCCCTGTTGAACAAGCGCGAGGGGTTGCTCCCTTCGGCCAATGCTTTGGTCGACTGGTTGGAAATTCCCCCTCGGGCAAGGGAGACGCTGAGCTTCCTGACAATCTGTTTTTCTCACCGCTGGTCGACTGTACGGGGCGAAGCGTCTGCTCCGACCAGAATTCCGAGCGAAATTGAGTTATTCATCGAGAATGGTCGCAAGCGATGGACAATCGTAAACGGTGAAACGCGCAGCGAAAGATCGGTTGCCGACGGCAGTGTCGCGCCATTGGTTCGCCTCGGGCTGCTCGCGGCAAGCTCCGATTATGCCGACCGCTATGTTCTCACAGCATCTGGCATAGCTGCTGGTGAAGAGTACTGGCGCAGGTCTGATGCTGGTGATCCCACACTCCCACGCGAAGGAATGCGGTGACATTAACCTTTCAATGACCCCAGCCACAGGCGGTGGGAAAGAAACAAACATGGAAACGAGTACAAGCTCGGAAAACGTTCGGACGGCCATCTCAATGGCGCAGGATGATTTGGCATGGATTCGCGCCAGCCTCGAAGGCTTGGAGATCAAAGGCGATCACAGGCATCGCATTCCTGGCCAACTCTTCGATCTGTCGATCGAGCACCATGCTGGCATTATCACACTGATATCGATGGCCACTTATGCAAGTGCATTCGCCCTCGTCCGATGTGCCTTCGAGTGCTTCGTGCGCGGGGCCTGGATTCATTACTGCGCTTCGGAACAGGAGATAGAAGCGTTCGTCGAAAAGGATACGATCGCGCCGAAATTCGGTGATCTAATCAAGGCGATCGAGGAGCGCCCAGAATTCTCGGTCAAATTTCTTTCGACGGTGAAGCAAAGCGCATGGAGTGCGATGAACGGCTACACCCACGGCGGTGTCCATCAGGTGTCCCGAAGGTTACAAGGTGACTATATCGAGCCTGCCTTTGATGACGACTCTCTTCTGGAGGTAGTGAGTTTCTGTCGCACAATGGCCTTGATCGCCTTCGGACAGATAGCCTCACTAGCCGGACGTTCCGATCTGGTAGATCAAGCAACCGACAGGATGAAAAAGGCTTAGATCGATGAACTAATGTCTGCGTCTGTAAAGTCCGATTTGTAAGCGTTTTTGCTCGAATTTTTCTCGTCCCTGGGCCTTGCTGTTTTTGCCGCTGCCTGCGCCCAGTCGTGGAAACGCCTTGGCGGTGGATCACGAATGATCTGCCTTTCCGGTATGTTGTGTGATCCAACTGCCGCCATTGCAGCGCATCGGCCTGGACCATCGTTGTCCGCGGCGATGTAAAGGGTGCCAACATGGTCTGGAACGTTGATTAGCGCGAGACGCTCATTCCCGAGTGCTGCCCAGCACGGGATTCCTCTGATCTGAGCATAGCTTGCCGCATCCTCCATGCCCTCAGCAATAGCGAGCACATTGCCTTCGAACTGTGGAGCCCAAGCACCCTGTCCGGGTTTGCCGAGCATGAATTTGCCATCATGCCATGTTCCATCGTCCGTCAGCCTGATCCGCTGGATAGCCGTCATTTTGTGCCCAGTTCTGACGGCGACCAGCACCGCCGCCCGGAAGATGGTTTTGGGCTTGCGGCCAAAAGGGCAACGTGGATGAAAGCGTAAGTCGGGGAGGTTGACGGGCAGTCGACGCGATCGAAGGTAGACTTCGCCGAGCGTCCCGCGGATCTCTGTGCCCTGATCCCAGATCCTTCTGACGTTGGGCGCAGTTCCTTCTGGACGGTAGCTCGGCGAAGGGGAATTCAGGATCGGTTTGGTCCGACCGATTGCGCGCAGGACATCCTCGCTGCGGCATCCCGCAAAACAGTGGACCA
>NZ_JAPFGW010000028.1:0-13606 GCF_059803595.1 Blastomonas sp. 34TW | reverse complement strand
CTAAGCGCGCTCACAAGAGCACGCTAAAGAGCGCTCAATACCTACCCAGACAAGGCGGCCCCCGCCGGATGGATACCCTGTACCACAACCGACATCGAGAATTGTTTCGCCGGGCAGAGGCGACAACATGCGGAGAAGCTCGTTCCGCCAGACCTCCTCGCGCGTTAGCAGAGCTACGCCGCTGTCATATAGAGCGGTCGGAGCAAAACGCCCCGCTGCGCGTGTAAAGTCGTTCGAATTGCTCATATCCGCCGAATGGGCATACCATTTTTTGAAATGCGCTTGCACCGAAAAGGTCCATGAATGCACAATAGCGTCGTTTTACCAGCTTTAGGTTGGGCTGCCGAAGGCAAAACTCAACGCTGTCTTTTGCGGGAGTTGCTTTAGGTAGCCCGCAGAAATCGAAGGCGCATCTCCAACGCGGCAAAAATTGTTAGCGTCCGCGCTCGTGGTGTAATTTTCGGTGGAGATTTAGGTGCTGCTGGTGGTGGGGCATGCCCCACCACCAGCAGTTTCGATCTCGGTGGCCACCGGGCTCATCGGTAAGGTGGAGTTTCCACACGTCACACCCACCCGAGGAGTTGATCCCGATGACCGAAGACAGACTACCGCTTGCCGAGCTGATGGCGAAGACCGGAGACAGCGATTTCCTGCGCAGCATTGCCGAGAGCGTGCTGCAGCTGATCATGGAGGCCGATGTCGACGGCGTGATCGGCGCCGGCCGACACGAGCGATCCGGCGACCGCACGACCTGGCGTAACGGCTACCGAGAGCGCAGCCTCGACACCCGGCTCGGCACGCTCAACCTGAAGATCCCCAAGCTCAGGACCGGGGCCTACTTCCCTGGCTTCCTGGAACCCAGGAAGACCGTCGAGAAGGCGCTGGTCTCGGTGATCCAGGAAGCATGGATCGCCGGCGTCAGCACCCGGCGCGTCGACGAGCTGGTTCAGGCCATGGGCATGACCGGCATCTCCAAGTCTTCGGTCTCGAAGCTGTGCAAGGACATCGACGAACGCGTGCACGCCTTCCTCAAGCGGCCGCTGGCGGGCGACTGGCCTTACCTCTGGCTGGACGCGACCTACCTCAAGGTCCGCGAGGGCGGCCGTATCGTCAGTGTCGCGGCGATAATAGCGGTCGCGGTCAACACCGAGGGCAAGCGCGAGATCGTCGGCCTGCACATCGGTCCCAGCGAGGCCGAGCCGTTCTGGTCGAGCTTCCTCAAGGACCTGGCCCGCCGCGGCCTCAAGGGAGTGAAGCTGGTCATCTCCGATGCCCACGAGGGGCTCAAGGCGGCGATCACCCGCGTGCTCGGCGCCACCTGGCAGCGCTGCCGCGTCCACTTCATGCGCAACGCACTGGCCTACGTGCCCAAGGGGCAGAACACCGTGGTCGCCGCCGCCATCCGGCAGGTCTTCCTCCAGCCCGATCATGCGGCCGCTACCCAGGTCTGGCGCCAGGTCGCCGACCAACTGCGCACCCGCTGGCCGAAGCTGGGAACCTGCATGGACGACGCCGAGCACGATGTCCTGGCCTACATGACCTTCCCCGAGCAGCACCGGGTCAAGCTGCACAGCACCAATCCGCTGGAGCGCCTGAACAAGGAGGTGAAGCGCCGTGCTGACGTCGTCGGTATCTTCCCCAACGAGGACAGCATCATCCGACTCGTCGGCGCCGTCCTGCTCGAGCAGAATGACGAGTGGCAGCTCCAGCACCGCTACATGCAGATCGAGGGCATGGCAGCCCTTGCCACACCAATGATCGAGGAGGCTCAGCCGCTACAGATTACACCCAAGGCCGCCTGACCATGCAGCCCGGTGACCACACCCCAAATTACACCTCATTGACGGACGTGACCCAAAAATTTATGGGGGCTGCGGCATAGTCGCGCGTATAACTAACGAAGCGAACGAGGTGAGATCATGGACATAGACAAAGCATTGGCGCGATTGGCGGACGCGCCCCTGAATGATATTGATCTGTCGCTAGTTGAGACGGGCGTAATGAGCGGTCTCGCCCAAATCACGTCAGTTGTCAGATTGCAAACACCGATAAGGTTTGGCGCTATCGCGGCCGCAATGATTGTTGGTATCAGCCTCGGCGGAGTAGCGGTGGCAAACAGTCAAAGCAGCGCGCCACTGGTCTCTGGGGCACATCTGGCACCTTCAGCTTTGTTGGTATCTGCTCAATGAATCCCGCCCGCCGAGCAATTATCGCAACTCTAATTCTCGCGTTTCTGGCCGGCATTGGCGGTGCTTTTGTAGGCACCAAATTGCTTACCCCCGACGCGCGACAGGATAATGCGTTGCACGAGTTGCTCCATAGCAAATTGAACCTGTCAGCAGACCAGGACAATGATATTGCAAAGGAAGAGAAGCGTTTTGCACTCGTGCGCGCACAACTTGAGGCCGAGGCACATGCCGCCAATGTAGAACTGGCTAAAGCAATTCAAACGAGCAAGCGAGACGGACCTGATGTGCAAGCGGCGATTGAGCATGTCCACATCGCTCTTGGCCGCTACCAAAAGGAAACCGTCAGTCATATTTTCAGGATGCGCGCGGTTTTAACGGAAGAGCAGGCAAAGATTTTTGACCGCTCTGTCTCGCAAGCGCTGATGCAAGAGCAACAGTGATATCGGATTCTGAGCTCTCTGACGGGGCGTTATGTGAACGATCTGTCGCTGGCGACGCTACGGCCTTTGCTTCCATCATGCATCGCTACAAGTTGCCGGTATTTTCTTTTATCCGGCGATATGTTGGAGGCAACGAAGATGCGCATGATTTGCTACAGCAGGTTTTCATCGCTGCTTGGCAATCGCTCGCTAGCTACGATGTCGACCGCCCACTCGGGCGTTGGCTAACAGCCATCGCGTTAAACAAATGCCGTGACCACAGCCGCAAGGCCAAGGTTCGCCGGTTTTTTCAGCTTTCGTGGCCAATAGACGCAGCTGACATTCCAGATGCCGCGCCGACTGCCGATCAAAAGATGAATGCGGACCAAGATCTGGTGTTGCTCGACAGGGCGATTGCGCAACTGCCGCCCGCGCTCAAAGAACCGCTGTTACTGACCGTCTTTGAAGGTCTCAGCCATAGTGAAGCAGGCGCAGAGCTTGGAATCAGCGCAAAAGCTGTCGAAGGCAAAACGCGTCGCGCGCGCCAAGCTCTGGAACTTCAAATCAATAAGTGGGCAAACAATTTTTGAGAGAGGATTGAACATGAGACATTATTTCGTCATTTTTTTGGCGTCGGCCATGCTGGCAGGTTGTGGGTCGAGTCCCCAAGACACAAAAGCATCGAATGTAGAAGAGGCAAGCAGCGGTTCGCTGACCAACGCTGCTGAAGAGGTGGTTGATGCTTTTCACACAGCACTCAAAGCTGGCAATACTGAGGGAGCAATGGAGCTGCTGGCCGACGATGTGCTGATATACGAAGGGGGAGGTGCTGAAAAGAGCAAGGCTGAATATGCGTCGCACCATTTGGAGGCCGACATCGCGTTCTTGAAAGGGATCAAGCAAAGCTTATCAGCGCGTTCCGCAAAAGCGACGGGCGATATGGTGTTGGTAACGAGCCAAGGCGTGACGAAAGGCACGTATAAGGACAAAGCAATCAACAGCACCTCGGCCGAAACGATGGTGCTGCGCCTGATCGACGGCCAATGGAAGATCATCCACATCCACTGGTCGTCAGCGGACATCAAGCCAATCGTGCCGACATCGTAAAAAAGATCACGCTTTGGGGGCTACTCCCACTCCGCGCGTATAACAGTTATGGCAAGAGTGATTATCCGATGAACCTGATGCTGATCCGGCTGCCATTTGGTGTCGGCGTGATGTTGCTCGGCGCGGCGGTTATGGCGTTGTCACCGGCCTTGGCGCAGGACGATGCCCCCGTTGCGTCGTTGCATGATGCGTTTGAGCGTGCCGCCGCGCGATTACCCGAGGCTGCTGCCAGCCCCGCGTTGAAAGCACAGGTTGACGCACAGCGCCGCGCAGCAAGCGGACCGTTTGTAGGACCGCCAGTTGTAAGTGGCGATGTTTTGACCCGTTCGGGCGGTATAATCGAACAAGAGGCCCGCGTTTCGGCGGCAATCAGATGGCCTGGCGAAGGGCGCTCTGGTATCAGCGCAGCGGCGCTAGCTGGCGATGCTGTAAATGCGAAGCTGGTGGCGGCCCAGCTTACATTAGCGGGCGATATCCGAACCGCATATTGGCAATTGGCCGGTGCGCGTAGCGCAGTTGAGATTGAACAACAGCATGTTGCGATTGCACGCGTTGAAACCGAGCAAGTTGCACGATTAGTGCAAGCCGGTGTGCAGGCGAGGCGGGAGTTATTGGTTTCACAGGCGGACCTTGCTGCTGCCATGGGAAGACTTTCCGCTTCCGAAAGCGATCTGGCCGAAGCGCGGGCATCGGTTGAGGGATTGATCGGTGATGTGCCGGACATATTTGGGGATGAAGACCTATCGCCAAGCACAGATATCGAAACCCACCCGGCGTTGCGCGCAGCAGAAGCGAACGCCAAGGCATTGGAAGCCAACGCCGCATATGCGCGGTTTGGCACGCGCCCTAGAGTTGAGGGAACTATTGGTGTCCGTCGTGAGCGTAACGATCCGCGTGGCAATTACGAAGATGCATTGCTCGTGGGCATTGCGGTGCCGCTCGGTCGCGATCAGCGTGCGATCGCCGATGCGGGCGGTGCGCGTGCCGAAGCCTTGGCCACTGTCGCCGAGGCGGCGCGGTTGCGGTTGCGGTTGATCGCAGACCAGAGAGCTGCATCGGTGCGCCTGTCAATTGCAGAACGCGCGCTTGTCGATGCCGAGATGCGGCAATCTGCGCTGCGTGAGGCGCTCATGCTGACCGAAAGAGGCCGAACGGAGGGCGAGATTGGCTATATCGAATATCTACGTGCGCGGCAGGCACTGTTCGATGCAGACCGCGATTTAGGAGCCGCCCGCATTGCGAAATCGGCGGCGATTTCTAACCTCAATCAAGCAATGGGTGTTTTGCCATGATTTTCAGATATTTCATGGCATCCATTGCCGCTGCATTTTTGTTATCCGCACCATATTCCTCACACGCGCACGGCGATGAAGATCACGGAACTGCGGCAGCTGTCAGCGCGCCGGCTGGAACAACGCCCCGAATTGAGGCGCGAACAGCTACATTGGAGCTCGTTGCAGCGGTTGATGCCGACGACATGACGGTCTGGATTGATGGATGGGCTGACAATGCGCCGATAACCAACGCAAATCTAAACGTCACAATCGACGGCCAAAGCAAAACAGCAAAATTAGCGAACGGTGTATACACCGTGTCAGACCCCAAATTTGAGGCCGCAGGAACGCATCAGGTGGCTTTCCTTGTGACGCGCGCCGGAGCGGTCGAGTCGTTATCGGCTGAATTGAAAATTCCAGAAGCAGAAGCATCGCTATCAAGCGGTGGATGGACCTATTGGATCGTAGCGGCGGGCGTTGCAGTGCTGGTTATCGTTGCCTTCATCTTTTGGCGCTCGCGTAAGGCGGGCGCAGCTTTGATTATGCTCGGGTTGGGGTTCTTTTTCATGCAGCCCCGCGCCATTCAAGCGCACGGCGATGAAGATCATGGCGCGCCAGCAGCGCCCGACACCTCCGCTGGTGGCGTGATTGGCGGCGGAGATGCCGCAGCGCGGCTGCCAAACGGCGGCGTCTTTGCACCCAAGACCGTTCAGCGGATCATCGGCCTGCGAACAATTATTACGACGGACGGTTTTGCTACACCGTCTGCCAATCTCACCGGCCAAATCATCGCTGATCCGCGTCGCGGCGGTCTGGTGCAAAGCGCGACCGGGGGACGCGTCAGTGCAGGCGCATCTGGAATTGCGGTCATCGGACAATCGGTGCGTGCTGGACAGATATTGGCAATCATCGAACCGCCGCTTCAGGCGATAGATCGTGCATCTTTATCACGCGAGTTGGGCGATCTCGATCAACAAATCGCGCTTGCCGCCAATCGGGCGACCCGGCTTCGTCGGCTTGAGGGCGTGGTGCCGCGCCGTGAAATTGAAGAGGCATCAATCACCCTGCGCGGCCTGCAATCGCGTCGCGCAGGATTGAGTCAAGCGACATCGGCGCGTGAAGTGCTGCGTGCCCCCATCAGCGGTGTCATCTCGGTAAGCGGTGTCCGCGTCGGTCAGGTCGTTGCTGCACAAACTACGCTATTTGAAATTGTCGATCCGTCGCGTCTCTATGTCGAAGCCAATCTGTTCGACCGCCGCCCTATATCGGCTGGAGCAAGCGCGGTTGGCAAGACTAGCGACGGCGCGACATTCAATCTGGTGTTTGAAGGCGCTGGCCTTGCCGACCGGGGGCGCGCGGCACAAGGCCTTTTCCGTATTGTCGGTGCGCCGCCACGTTTGCGCATTGGCGAAAGCGTAACGATTGCGGCACCACTGGGCGAGCAGGTCGCAGGTGTCATTGTGCCGCGTGCTGCGCTAATCAGCGGTTCAAATGGGTTGACATCTGTGTTCGTCAAAACGCGCGCCGAAGGCTTTGCCTTGCGCAACGTGACCACCGCGCCTGTTGACGCTAGCAGTGTCGCGATACTCTCAGGGGTTAAAGCAGACGAGCGTGTGGTGACAATCGGGGCAACTCTGCTCGGCCAGGTTCGCTAAGCATGTTCGACGCCATCGTCGCCTTTTCGTTGCGCAACCGGATACTGGTCCTGTTTGCAGCGATTGCGCTGGTTGCGATGGGGCTGGTGTCGGCAAGCCGGCTGCCGGTTGACGTCCTGCCCAATCTCAATCGTCCAGTCGTAACAATACTGACTGAGTCGCCGGGCCTCGCACCACCCGAAGTCGAAACTTTAGTAACCCGCCCAATTGAAACGTCGATGAGCGGTGTTCCCGGGGTTGAACGGGTTCGGTCGGTTTCCGGCATCGGACTTTCAGTGGTCTACGTCGAGTTTGACTGGAGCGAAGACGTCTTTCGCGCACGCCAACAAGTGGCAGAGCGGTTGACGCTCGTGCGCGAGCAAATACCGCCGGGAACAGTTCCCCAGATGGGTCCGGTGACGTCGATCATGGGCGAGATCATGCTTGTCGCCATCCCTTATGGCAAAGCCAGCCCGATGGAAGCGCGCGAGATTGCTGATTTTCAGATCCGACCCCGCCTGCTCACTATACCTGGCGTTGCACAGGTTATCCCGATTGGCGGCGAAGTGAGGCAATACCGCGTGTCGCCCGATCCGGCCGCAATGGCGGCGCAGGGTATAACGCTCGACCAGATTGATCGGCAGTTGCGCGAGTTCGGCACCAACAGCGGCGGCGGTTTCGTCGATCAGTTTCAAAAGGAGTATCTGATCCGGGGCGTAGCGCAGACAACACGGATCGACGATCTACGCGCGCTGGTCGTTGGCGAAAGTGCGAACGGCCCTGTGCGACTTTCGCAGGTAGCCTCGGCCGACTTTGCGGCCGGTTTCCGGCGCGGCGAGGCCGGTTATGACGGCGCGCCAGCGGTGGTGATTGCCGTGCAGAAGCAGCCAACCGCAGATACAATAGCGGTAACAACGCAGGTGGAGGCTGCCCTAAAGGAAATAACCGCGACTCTGCCGGACGGCATTAGCGCCGACAAGGTCCAGTTCCGCCAAGCCAATTTCATCGAAACGTCGATTGGCACGCTTCAGAAAGTTTTGATCGAAGCTGCAATCGTCGTGGCAATCGTCCTTTTCCTGTTTCTCCTCAACACCCGCACCACAGCAATTTCGCTTATATCGCTACCGATATCGATTTTAATCACGGCCATTGTGTTTTCCATTTTTGGCCTGTCGATCAATACAATGACGCTGGGTGGACTGGCGATTGCGATCGGCGAATTGGTAGATGATGCCGTCGTTGACGTGGAAAATGTGTTTCGGCGTTTACGCGAGAATGCGGCATTGCCCGAACCGAAATCATCGCTTGTCGTCATCGCCCATGCGTCGGGTGAGGTGCGTTCGGGCATTGTCTATGCCACCGCAATCATCATCCTAGTCTTTCTGCCGTTGTTCTTCTTGGGCGGCGTGGAAGGACGCCTGTTCGCCCCGTTAGGGCAAGCCTATATCGTGTCGATCCTCGCTAGCTTTGTCACCGCCGTTACACTGACACCTGTTCTGTGCTATTATTGGCTGCCCAAGATTGCGCAGATTCATGCCGAGCGCGAGTCCGGTTTGGTGACACGCCTTAAACAGGCGAATGCGTGGATACTCGATTGGGGCTTTGCCCGCGTGCGCGGTATTTCAATCGCGGCTGGCATTGTCAGTGTCCTCGCTATCGGCGGTGCCTTATTGCTGCCCCGTGCATTTCTGCCGACGTTTAACGAAGGTAGCTTTGTTGTCGGCTTTCAGCTCGAACCCGGAATTTCGCTCGAAGCCTCAAGCCAATTGGCGGCGACCGCAGAAAAGCTCCTGCTCCAAATACCGCAGGTTGAAAGCGTCAGTCGCCGGACAGGGCGGGCCGAACTCGATGAACATGCGGAGGGTGTGCATTCAAGCGAACTCGACGTGGCCCTGAAACCCGATACCGAAGATCGAGACGCGGTTGCTGAAACCATCCGCAAGCAATTAGCCATATTGCCCGGTTCTATCTCGGTTGGTGCGCCCATCGGTCACCGGCTCGATCATTTGCTCTCCGGCGTGCAAGCGCAAATTGTCATAAAGATATTCGCAGAAGATTTGGACGCCGCGCGGGCCAGTGCCGAGCAGTTGCGTGCCGCTGCTGTCGAGATTCCCGGCGTCGTCGATTTGCGGGTCGAAAAGCAGGTGCGCGTGCCGCAACTCGACCTGCGGATCGATTATGAGAGGGCAAGCAGTTACGGCATTACGCCCGCAGCAGTGTCCGACGCGATTGCAACATTATCCAACGGCAAGATTGTCAGCCGCGTCGTTAATGGCCTCAAACGTTACGATGTTGTTCTGCGGCTCCCCGATGAAACACGCACGACTGCGGCCCTTGCCGATCTGCTGATCGAAACGCCCAGAGGGCCGGTTCCTTTGCGCAACTTGGCGGAAATCGTAGAAACGGATGGCCCTAACCAAATATTGCGCGAAGGCGGAAAACGCCGGATCGTGGTTTCCGCAAACGCAGAACCGGGTGCAAATCTGGGCAGCATCGTGACCGCGATTGAGGCGGAAGCTGCCAAACTCAAACTGCCTGTTGGCGGTTTTGTCCGCGTCGAGGGCCAATTCGAGGCACAGCGCGAAGCGGCGTTTACAATTGGCGGCCTGTCGCTTGTTTCATTCGGTTTGATCTTCGTTCTTCTGTTCACACGGTATCGTTCGGCCAGGATCGCGCTGATCATCATGGCTGGTGTCCCAATGGCACTGGTCGGGTCGGTGCTAGCACTTGCGCTTGCAGGATTACCGCTTTCGGTCGCCAGCATGGTCGGGTTCGTTACGCTCACCGGCATTGCTTCACGCAACGGTATTTTGAAAGTCAGCCACTATATCAATCTAGTGCTTCATGAAGGCGAGACATGGGGCGATGCAATGATCATTCGTGGCACGCTCGAACGGTTGACGCCTGTGCTCATGACCGCTCTTGCCGCAGGCCTTGCGCTTACCCCCCTGCTCATCGGAGCGGATGAACCTGGAAAAGAGATCCTTCATCCGGTTGCGGTGACGATCTTTGGCGGCCTGTTGTCAGCAACATTACTCGACGCGCTCATTACGCCAATCCTGTTCCGTCTATTTGGTCAGGCACCGCTTGAACGCATTGTCGATGAAGCCCGCCAATCTGGTAACTTACGGGCTTATTAGCCCTCAACCCAAGGATATTCCCTATGAGAAAAGCATTATTACTCCTTGCCGCGTCAGCTTTTGCGCTTAGCGCCTGCGGCGAAAAGAAGCATGATGATGGCCATACTGATGCAGATCATGCCGCAATTGCTGCCAAGGAAGCTACAGGCGGTGAACATGCCGGAATGGATATGGGCGAAGCTAGTCATCATCACGGGGCTGCGACTCTCAAAGTTGCAATGGCTCCCGCCGGTGCTTTTACACCGGGCAAGCCGCAATCGGTGACACTTACTTTGACCGACGTAAAGACCGGCGCGCCGATTGGCCCCGATCAACTGGCGCTTGCGCACACAAAGAAGCTGCATTTGCTCATCATTGATGAAAGTCTGACCGATTATCAGCATATTCATCCTATCGCAGGTGCGAAGCGGGGCGACTGGACGTTCAGTTTCACGCCTAAATTTGGCCGGAAATACCGTGTGTGGGCCGACTCAACGCGCAAAGATGGCGATCAGGAATATGTGTTTGCTGACATGATTGCCGGGTCAGAGAAAGCGCCTGCGCCTGACGCAAAGCCAGTTGTCACCGCAGAAATGGGCGGTCTCAAGTTCGCACTCTCGTTTGCCGGCCCCGTAAAAGCTGGCGAAGGCGTCATGGGTAGTGTCGCAATTGTCGATGCGAAATCCGGCCAGCCCTTCACCCAGTTGCAACCTATCATGGGCGCATTTGGTCATGTTGTGGCCTTTTCACGCGACTGGAGTTCAATCGAACACGTCCACCCGCAAGGCACCGAGCCTAAATCTGACAGTGAACGTAGCGGACCGGTTGTTGGCTTCCATATGGAACCCAAGAACGGCGGTATCATGAAGATATTCGTCCAGATCATGGCCAATGGCCGCGAAGTGATCGTGCCGTTTACCGTGAATGTAAGCGCATAAGGGAGCAAAAACGAAGAGAGCAATTTTGATCGTTCAATCGCCCCGATTGCACGAAATTGCTTGGCCGAAGTTAATACAAACAGGCGGCGCAAATTAGCACCGCCTGTTTGTACCTCACCGCGCAGGCAAGCATTTTGTGGAGACCGGCAATGAATTCAAGTGATCACTCGTTGCACAAACCGGCGACTAATACGGCTCCGTCAGAATCGACGAACATGGCGGTCGATCCCGTCTGCGGAATGACAGTCGATCCGGCAAAGACAGCACATCATGCCACCCACGACAGTGCTGACTATCATTTTTGCAGTGCGGGGTGTCTGGCTAAATTCACCGCAGACCCGGCCAAATATCTGTCCACTACCGCGCGCCCAGAACCCGTCGCCGCGCCGGGAGCTATGTGGATATGCCCTATGCACCACGAAATCCGACAGCAAGGGCCGGGAACATGCCCTATTTGCGGGATGGCGTTGGAGCCTGAAGAGCCTTCATTGGATGATGCGCCAAACCCCGAGCTGGTGGATTTTACGAAGCGTTGGTGGGTGTCGGCGGCGCTGGCAGTGCCACTGCTGATCCTGACGATGGGAACAGAATTTCTCAGACTGCATTTGGTCGATCCCGCCTATTCGCCGTGGATTCAATTGGCGCTGACTGCACCGATTGTCTTGTGGGCAGGCTGGCCGTTTTTCACGCGCGGATGGACATCAATCGTCACGCGAAAACTAAATATGTTCACCCTGATCGCCATCGGTGTCGGCGCAGCATTCCTATACAGCGTGGTTGCGACCTTTGCACCGGGCCTGTTCCCCGCGACCTTCAGAATGCACGGCGGCATGGTGCCAGTCTATTATGAAGCGGCTGGCGTGGTCGTGGCGCTCGTGTTGCTTGGACAAGTGTTGGAGCTGCGCGCAAGAGCCGCAACCGGCAAGGCAATCCGTGCGCTACTCAATCTCGCGCCAAAAACCGCACGGCGCATAAATGCTGACGGAACCGAAACCGAAATTCCTTTATCCGACGTTCACACAGGCGATCGCCTGCGCGTTCGTCCAGGCGAAGCCGTCCCGGTGGACGGCGTGGTGATCGAAGGCCGTTCATCTGTCGATGAGTCGATGTTGACGGGCGAACCTTTGCCGGTCGCTAAGGAAGCGACCAGCGCGCTGACGGGCGGCACGGTCAATGGCACCGGTAGCATTGTCATGGAAGCACAAGCGGTCGGCAGCGATACCATGCTGGCGCGCATCGTTCGTATGGTAGCCGAAGCGCAGCGCAGCCGCGCGCCGATACAAGCCGTCGCCGACCGGATTTCAGGCTGGTTCGTTCCGTTGGTGATTGCCATTGCCATACTGTCCTTCGCGGTCTGGAGCCTCGTTGGCCCCGAACCGCGTATCGGCCATGCGCTGCTCAACGCCATTGCCGTTCTCATCATAGCCTGCCCCTGTGCACTGGGATTAGCTACGCCAATGTCGATCATGGTGGCAACCGGACGCGGTGCACATGCTGGCGTTTTGGTCAAACATGCCGAAGCGCTGCAAGCTTTCGAGAAAGTCGACACTTTGGTCATCGACAAGACTGGCACGCTCACTGAAGGTAAACCCAAGCTGGTTGCCATCCAAACAAGCGGCGGCATGGACGAAAACGAATTTCTGGCGCTTGTTGCAGCCGTCGAAGCGCGCTCGGAGCATCCGCTGGCTCATGCCATTGTGAGTGCCGCACAGGAGCGCAAGCTGACGCTAGATGAGCCGGAGAATTTCGAGGTTCAGGTCGGCGCGGGCATAAGCGCCCAAGTCGGCGGGCGCGCTGTCGTAATTGGCAATGCCGCACAGATGCAGCGCATCGGTGTTGATCCAACTCCCCTCAATGAAGCTGCTGAAACCCGACGCCGCGAGGGTGCGGGCGTGATGCTGATCGCGGTTGATGGCAAACTTGCAGGATTGGTCGCTGTTGCCGATCCCATTCGTGCCAATGCGCGCGAAGCCATTGAGGCGCTTCGAAAACACGGCCTGCGCGTTATCATGCTTACCGGCGACAATCCGACGACCGCGCAAGTCGTTGCCGACGCGGTTGGCGGGCTAGACGGTGTTCATGCCGAGCTCAAACCTGACGACAAGGCACGCATCGTCGGCGAACTCAAAGCAGCAGGCGCTAAGGTCGCAATGGCGGGCGACGGGATCAACGATGCACCGGCACTTGCCGCTGCCGATGTCGGTCTTGCGATGGGAACCGGCACCGATGTTGCGATTGAGAGCGCAGGGATCACGCTCACGAAGGGCGACCTTGCAGCCGTAGTCCGCGCCCGCGCTCTTGCCAAAGCAACGATGCGCAATATCCGGCAAAACCTGTTCTTCTCGTTCCTGTTCAACGGCGTCGGCGTTCCGGTGGCGGCTGGCGTGCTTTACCCCGTGTCTGGCATCCTGATGTCACCGATGATTGCAGGAGCCGCTATGGCGCTATCATCATTTACTGTCGTGATGAACGCGCTTCGGCTCAATCGGGTGAAGCTGTAACGATTCACGGTTATAAGGCGAATTGACAATTATAGCCTATCCGCCCATTTTAGGTATCGAATGAAAACGCTGTTACGCCATCTCTTGTTGCTTGGAGCCATGTTTGGCCTCTTGTGGCAGGGCGTGGCCTATGCGTCGCCGCCTTGCGCTGAAATGCAGCAGGAGCAGAGCGCCGCCGCCTCGTCGATGGCGGGCATGGCGGATTGCATGGAAGCCGAAAAGCAATCGCGCGACAGTGCGCCGCCCTGCAAGGATATGAAGGCTGGCTGCTTTGCGATGGTCGGCTGCACGTCGCTGGTGGGGCTTGGCGCATTGCCAATTGCCGTTGATGCGCCGGTCAGCACCACTTCTTCCTTTGACTTGGCTGCAAGCCCGGTCCTGATCGGGCGCAACGAAGCTCCCATACCCGATCCCCCCTCTATCCT
>NZ_JAPFGW010000027.1:0-15622 GCF_059803595.1 Blastomonas sp. 34TW | reverse complement strand
CAACGCCCAGAATCCGCGATCAGCCCCCTCGCGCCGTCGTCAGACCGAAAATAACCGGTTCTTCGAGGTGTCCAATTGAAATTGTTTGTCGCAATCTCGCATGGTTGTTGCTCAATAGAAATGATGATTGGGGTTGGTCGCGATATGCTGCGACTTAGACTCAGCGTTATTTCCTAAACTTGTAAATCTCGCCACAATCCTACTAGGGGTAAGCTAAGCGCAGCCGAGGTTCGCTCACCGGCGCCTGTTGCAATCCATTTGCTCACTGGATTTTTTCTGCGCTTCTTGCGCAACCTTTTGCCCGCGATTTCATTGAGTGGGCGTCTCAGGCGGCAACCTTACCACGCCGCATCCCCTCGAATTCAAGGGCATGATTTTTATGCGACAGGCCGAGTCTTCTGCGTTGACCGCACCATACGGTCGTGCGGCCAAATCATCGGCTTCGTCACCTCCCACATCTTTACTGCGAACTGCTGTCCGAATCGCCGAGCATGCCAACGACAGACCAATGCTTTACGTTGCCACCGATGAGCTGCGAGCCCAGATGCTGGGAGAAATGCTGATAGCGCTCTTGCCCGACAGCTGCGTGATATATGTGCCTGCAAGCGATGCTTTGCCGGGGGAGGATGAACCGTCCTCTCCAGCGATCGCAGGCCAGCGCGTGGCAGCGCTACGACGGTTGCATGATTGGCAGGCCAAATCGGACGGTTCACGACTGGTCTGCGTAACCAGTGCAGCCGCAACCGGGCAGGCCTACGCCGCTCCCGAAGCCTATGCTGCCATGCCCCCAGTGTTACGCCCTGGCTCAACCATCGAAATGGCAAGTTTTGAAGAAGACTGCGTCACACGCGGTTACACGATCGACGATCGGATCGATGAACCAGGCGAAGTGGCCGTGCGCGGCAAAGTTATAGACATTTATCCCGTAGATGCGCCTCACCCAGTCAGGATCGAGGTCGAGAATGACCTGATTATCGCCATTCGCGCTTATGACCCCATTGACCAGCGCACGCTCAAGGAACTGGATGCAGTTGAGATCGGCCGCGCGCAAGAGCCTGCGGTTCACAATGGCGATACGCTGCTCGCACATTTCTCTCTCGTCGGCACCGTTATCGAGGAACAGGGCGTCAAGGCCCGGCGCGAAACCATGCTGGCGCTTGCTCGCGATGCAGCCAGCTTCGGGCGCAAAGCCGAGACGATCCTTGAAGCAGCTGATTGGGACAATGCCATCGATC
The DNA here is from genome assembly GCF_059803595.1 of Blastomonas sp. 34TW. Classification (NCBI taxonomy): domain Bacteria; kingdom Pseudomonadati; phylum Pseudomonadota; class Alphaproteobacteria; order Sphingomonadales; family Blastomonadaceae; genus Blastomonas; species Blastomonas sp. 34TW. The sequence goes on along the minus strand of NZ_JAPFGW010000027.1, from coordinate 14,387 downwards.
AATGGATGAGGCTCGACTGGTCGACCGACGAGGCAACAGCAGTGACGCGTTTCGTCGAGAGCAAATCTCCCTTGTCCGCATTCTCCAGGACAGCCAAACCGATCCTGCAGGCAGGCGGTCGGGTCATGCTGGTAGGAACGGAACGTGACCTTCGGTTTCTTCGGCCCCGCATTGCAGCCAAGCTGAAGGCGTCTGTCGAAGCGGCATCGGGCTGGGTCGATATCGCGCGCCAACCGGAGGGAGCGCTGATCACGCTTGAAGCCCCCGCTGATGCCGGGTTTATCTCTGAAAACCTTCTGGTCGTGGCTGCAGCCGATCTACTAGGCAGTCGCGCGCTGAGTCCCAACACTTCGGTGATCCCCCGCCACCTCGCTCTGAACGGGCTTTCCCAATTGCACGTGGGCGATCTGGTGGTTCACGAAGATCATGGCATTGCTCGATTGTGTGGGATCGAACCCTTTCCTGGCAATGATGGGCCAGGCGGCGATGGAATCGTGCTGGGGTTTGCCAACGATACGCGCCGCCTCATCCCTGCACGGGAGGCAAATCGCATCTGGCGTTACGGCAGCGACGATGAAACGATCGCACTCGACAAGCTCGATGGATCTTCATGGGAGCGTCGTCGTGCGGAAATCGAAAGCACTTTGCAAGAAACTGCAAAAGCGCTCGTAAAGCTTGCCGCCTCCCGTGCCGAACAGGCTGCTCCGTTGATCGCTCCCGACCCCGCAGCCTACGAACGCTTCGCGAGCAACTTTGCCTTCACTGAAACCCCCGATCAGGCCCGCGCGATTGCCGAAGTGCGAAGCGATCTAGCCTCCGGCAAGCCGATGGACCGACTGGTCATCGGCGATGTAGGCTTCGGTAAAACAGAGATAGCTTTGCGTGCAGCGGCACTCGTTGCGCTGCAGGGTGGTCAGGTGGTCGTTGCCGCTCCGACCACCGTTCTTGTTCGGCAGCATTTCATGACGTTCGCACGCCGCATCAAAGGCACCAGCATCGCCGTTGCCAGCCTCTCGCGTTTGTCGAGCGCAGCTGAGAAAAAAGCAGTAAAAGCAGGTTTGGCCGATGGCTCGATCCAGATCGTGATCGGCACTGCAGCGGTGGCAGCGAAGGCTGTAAGCTATCACAACCTGCAACTGGTTGTGATCGACGAGGAACAGCGATTTGGGGCTGCTGACAAGGCGCGACTGCGTGCCATGCGCGATGGCCATATGCTCACGCTGTCGGCAACGCCGATCCCGCGCACGCTACAGTCAGCCCTGGTCGGCCTACAGCAGTTGTCCATCCTCGCAACACCACCTGCCCGCCGCCAACCAATCCGCACCACCGTCGAAAACTGGGTCGATGGACATGTCCGTTCAGCTCTGCGTCGCGAGCACGCCCGGCGGGGCCAGAGCTTCGTCGTCGTGCCACGTATAGAAGATATGCCGGTCATTGCAGCGCGGCTGGCAAAACTGTTTCCCGAAGCTCATATCGTGCAAGCGCATGGCAAGATGGCGCCGGATGAACTCGATGCGGCCATGACAGACTTCGCATCCGGGCGTGGCGACATTCTGTTGGCAACCAACATCATTGAGGCGGGGCTCGATGTTCCCCGCGCCAATACCATGGTCGTCTGGCGCGCTGACCGGTTTGGCCTGTCACAATTGCATCAGCTACGAGGCCGAGTGGGGCGGGGAGGCCGGCGGGGGCACATCCTGCTGCTCACCGATGGTGAATCGACCATCGCTGACGCCACGCTGAAGCGTCTGCGCACACTGCAGGCGTTCGATCGATTGGGGGCAGGCTTCTCCATCAGCGCGCGTGATCTCGACATGCGCGGCGCAGGCGATCTGCTTGGCGAGAGCCAAACCGGGCATATGAAACTGATCGGAGTCGACCTTTATCAATATCTACTAGAGCAAGCCTTACGCGCAGCACGTGGCGAGAAAATCGATGACTGGCAGCCCGAATTATGCGTCGGAGTTGAAGGTCACCTGCCCGAGGACTGGTTGCCCGATACCGATTTGCGTCTACAGCTCTATGGGCGGCTCGCGCGTTTGCAGTCCATAAACGAGCTCGATCGTTTCGAGGACGAGTTGGCCGACAGATTCGGCGCGATCCCCGATCCAGCACAGGAGCTTTTAGTTCTTGCTCGATTGCAGATCCTCGCCCGCGCACTCGACATAAGGCGGATCGATGCAGGCCCGGCCGCGATTGCACTGACGCTGCGTGAGGATGCCGACGCGACTCGATGGACCGACGCAGGTTTCGAACTTTCGGGCCAACGCATGGTGCAGAAGATCAGCATTGCCGATCTGCGCGAGCGGCTCTCCCATCTCGAGGACGTTATGGCCGATGCCATGGAGCGATGATGAATTGTTCTGCCAAGGCGAACCCTAGTAGCGGACTGATCTTGAGACCAACAGGTTGCTCCTCGGCCGAAGCGGTCGCAAACTTCCTCCTGCGATGGGGGTTCACCACGCCCGATGAACTCAACTGACGCAACGCTTTTTGTGCACCTGCGTAAGGCACCTGATCAAACAGGAGGCCGCTGCATGTTCTTTGCCCGTGAGTCCCAGGAATCCGAGCTTTCAAGCTCAAACATCCTCTCCTTCCCTCATGGCAATCCGCAACGCACAATTTCGATTATCAGCACGTATCTGCCGCGCAAATGCGGTTTGGCCACGTTCGCATCAGATGTTGTCGAGCACGTCGGCCGATACCACAGCAACATCCAGTTCGACATCTGGGCAATGTCGAACGCCGACGAAAACCGCTGCGATGGTGTTCGTCAGATTCTGGCTAATGATCCTGCCAGCTACCTGGAAGCAGCCCGTGCAATCAACGCTGCCGCGACTGATGCAGTCTGGCTGCAGCACGAATTCGGAATTTTTGGTGGCCCCGATGGCGAGATGATCCTGGACCTGATCGATCGGATCGCTGCCCCTCTCATCGTCACATTCCACACTGTCCTCGAGCATCCTTCCGATAACCAACGACGTATCATCGATCACCTCGTCGAGCGAAGCTCGCGGATCATGGTCATGAGCCCGTTCTCGCGGGAACGCCTGATCGCCCAGCACCATGCGCCCCATGAAATTACCGAGGTCATCGAACACGGTGCCCCTGATCGGCCATTTGGCCGGGAACAACAATTCAAAGCAGCGCGCGGGCTTGGCAATCGACCGGTGCTCACGACCTTCGGCCTGCTCGGCCCCGGAAAGGGCCTTGAAACCGTTATCCAAGCCCTTCCTGCCATTCTCAGCGTGAACCCGGACATCTGCTACCGGATCGTCGGAGCAACCCATCCCAACCTCGTAGCAAGCGAAGGTGAACGCTATCGAGAAGGCCTGATCGATCTTGCAGAAGAACTTGGGGTAGCTCATGCCATCGAATGGGAGAACAGCTTTCTGGACACAGATGAGCTGCTCGATCAGCTTGAAGCCTGCGATATCTATCTCACCCCTTATCCAAATCTCCAGCAATCGACCAGCGGCACCTTGAGTTACGCCGTCGCCCTCGGGAAAGCCGTAGTATCTACCCCTTACATTCATGCCAGGGAATTGCTTGCTGATGGAGTAGGCATTCTTGTCGAACCGCAGTCGATCACGGCAATCGCAAAGGCCGTATGTTCGCTATTGCGAAACCCACATGTTCTGGCCGAGCAGAAGCAGAGAGCATATGCGCGTGGCAGGCTGACAATCTGGCCCTGCTTTGCAGATGCCGTCGCGAGCATGATCGAGCGCACGGTTGCAAAGCCGGTTTCGAAGATCGCAAGGTCTTGCCCCAGCTTCGATGCTGTCCGGCGGATGAGCGATGCGACGGGCATGCTGCAGCACGCCGTCGGCACGATTGCCGACAGAAGGCACGGCTATTGCCTCGATGACAACGTCCGCGCCCTTATGCTTACAAACATAACATCGGCTATTTCCGAGACTGAACGGGCTGATCGCGCCTCGATTTTTGCATCCTTCATCCAGCACGCCTGGCACCCCGAGATCGGACGATTCAAAAATTTCATGGGATTTGATCGTCAATGGCTCGAGCATTGCGGCTCGGAAGACGCCAACGGTCGCGCTGTCTGGGCACTGGCCCATACGGCCAGAAATAACCCGAATCGAGATATCTGCGAGTGGGCTACCAGACTTTATGACCAGGTCCTAGATCACTGCGAAACACTGGACAGCCCCCGCACTTTGGCCTTTATCTCACTGGGTACGTCGCTGATGCTCAAGGTTCGCCCCGAGCACGGCCCTTCCCTCAAAGCGCTTGAACGAGCCGCTGCCATACTGGCGCACCTCCTCGAAAAATCCCGCCGACCTGATTGGCCCTGGTTCGAGGCCGTTCTCGCATACGATAACCCCCGTCTCCCTCAGGCACTGATCGTGGCTGGACAGGCGCTGAAGCGAAAGGACTGGCAGGTAACAGGCCTGGAGACGTTGCAATGGATCTGTGAACTCCAGACCGCTGCCGCCGGCCATTTCCGCCCTATCGGTTCCGAAGGCTTTGGGCAGCCCTTTGGACACAAACCATTCGATCAACAGCCCCTCGAAGCCCAGGCAGCACTGGAGGCCTGCGCAGATGCTTATGCGGCGACCGGCGACAACCGATGGGTGCAGCACGGAACGGCAGCATGGAACTGGTTCTTTGGAGCAAACGACCGGGGCGAAGTGCTGGCGGACCCCGACACGGGTTTGTGCCGTGACGGCTTGACACCACGAGGTGCTAATCTGAACTGTGGCGCCGAGAGCATCCTGGCGTTCCAACTGGGATACCATTCCCTGATGGCGCTAGTGTCAGATAACGATTTGAATCCGGAGAATACGGTTGCAAAGCTTGCCCCCGAAGATGCACGGACCCTTGCGTATCCATGATCTGAGGCTCAACGCTGATCCGTCACGCGTCGTATTGCAACCGTTCCATCTGAGTTGGCAGGCCAAGGATCCCGAAAATAGCCGTGCACTCCAGTTGGTCAACGATATCGCCGCGCTCCACGAGCATGCTGCTGAACAGGTATACGGCACCCTGCTTGCAGAGTTCAAGGAACGCCATCTGCAGATAGAAGCCTTGTTCACTGAGCGCTGGGTTGAAATCTCGACCTTGCTCCAGCTCGATCCTGCCGAATTCTCGAACACACGGCAAAAATTGGTCGGGGCATATTTCTCCCACGAATATTCCTATGCCGCAGCGGCACTGATGAACCCATCCATCGTCCCGCATCCCGACCAAACCGGGTGCGAGGAGGGTGCTACGCGGTTCGTCTTGTCGCTTCGGGCCGTAGGCGAAGGACACATCAGTTCACTAGCCTTCAGAGAGGGAGTTGTTCTGAAAGAAGACGAAATCAGGTTGCGGCCACAAAGCCCCCTCGCCAGCAGCGTTCTAATAGAGGGAAGTGCTGAAGATGATCACTGCGGGCCAGTCGTCATTCACCGTCGTCCAGATACCAGCCTCTCCAACACCGTCATTCTTCCGATCACCAAGCAGCAACGAAACGGCCTCGAGGATTTACGCCTTGTTCGGTTCGAGCATCAAGACGGGCAGGTCGAATGGATCGGCACTTACACAGCCTATTCGGGATCGGATATAAGGTCAGAATTGCTTCGAACTCCGGATTTCAAGCAGTTCTCGCTTGAACCGGTCACTGGCAAGGCGGGCCGAAACAAGGGGATGGCGCTGTTTCCGCGCCAAGTTGGCGGGCGATATGTCATGGTCGGCCGGCAAGATGGAAAAAACGTCTATCTTTTGCGCAGCGACAAACTGACGTTCTGGGATGATGAGGGTGTCCTGCTAATGGAGCCCCGTTATCCGTGGGAATTCATCCAGATTGGAAATTGTGGAAGCCCGATAGAAACCGAACACGGTTGGCTGCTGCTCACCCACGGCGTCGGCGCCATGCGCAAATACACACTTGGTTGCGCTCTGCTCGATCTCGAAGACCCTTCGAAACTCATTGCCCGCACCCCTGCACCATTGCTCAGTGCCGAAAATACGGATCGTTCGGGCTACGTGCCCAACGTGATTTATACGTGCGGTGCAATGATGCACGGTCAGGAGCTGATTATCCCCTACGGGATCTCCGACAGCTCAGTTGGCTTTGCAAGCATCGGCCTCAATGACCTCTTGAAAACCATGCAGTGACTGGCCTGCTGCTACGCAACATCGCTGCAGTGCCCGGAATTGCAGCATATTCCCTGGCCGAACCTGACACGGAAATGGCCAGGAGATTCGATAAAATGCGATCCTCCTGACCAACTACCTGACACAGCGGCTTTGTTACGGAAGGATAGAGATATCCTCGTCCAGATATGCGCCGATTACCGTTCCCGAATTGATCCGCGCGCTGGTGCCGGTGACGAAAAATCCAGCAAGCGGGACGAGTGCGATGGAGCCCACTACACCAGCTGTGCCGGTAACGCCCTTGTCATCGAAAGTGCCAGACAGACGGATCTGCCGCCCACCGACCGTAGCGTAAAGCACGCGAGCTGTGATATGACCGGACTTGCCCCACATGCCCTTGTTGCGGACCGAAGTAATCTCGCCTTGTGCAGGCGAACCCGCCGGAATGACGATCTTTCCGTTCAGCATCACCGGCTCGGCAATTTCCATCCGGAACCGCTGCCCAACTCGGGCAAGCTTGCGCTCAGTCGTCAGCTCCTCGAGCAACCGGACCGATACCGTCGACCCGGCGCGCAAAACATTGTCTCCAGCCGGCGCGATCGTTGCTACGGCTGGCGATTCAACTGCGAGATGGCCTGTTCAGTCGAAGCGGTGGGAACAGCTTCTGCCGAAGTCGATTCAACAGGTTGCGCAATCCCGGGTGCCGCTACCAGAGCTGCGGCCAATACCAATACTGTTTTCATAAGATGCCCCCATCTTGAGATGTCTGTTTTTTTACACGATGTAGTCCAGTAACCGCTTTAGCCCGGATCGGCGACGACGCGTGGTCCGATGTCGTCAGAGTCGACATATTTCAAGTCTGGTTTCTTGGCGTTAAATTCCTCGATCGTGGAAGGAGCAAGGTTAGGACGGCCTGCCATGATGCCCATACGGATCGTGCATTTGACGGCATAGCGCTCGCCAGCATCCACCTCCAGGTTCAGCACATCCTTGGCTTCGCTCTTGGCGTTGAATTCATGAGCGCCTGGCTCAATGTTCAGAATAAAGTATTTGCCAGCACCTAGCGCACTGATCCGCTCCTTGCCGATATTGACGCCACATCCCATGGCACCGCCCATCATTGTTCCCGAGCGCCAGAAAATGATCTGCCCCTTACCTTCAGGCGGCGCAGGCAACTCAGCAGGAGCCGGACGACCGGACTCGGCAACAGCAGGAGCGGCAATTGCAACCAGCGCTGCCACAGCAAAAAATACTCGATTTCGGTTCATTCGGATCTTCCATTGGCTTGAGAAAAGTGGCTTCCGGCAGACTAATCCGCCGGGACGAAAATTTTGGCAGTTTCGGCGACGATAATCCCACCTGCAGGCAAATCGACGCTCGTGCCTGTGACAAACATCCCGATGACCGGGGCTGCGATCGTGGCTGCAATGGCTGCGCCAGCATTATCAGATCCTGCCGAACTGAACTTGGTCTTGCGCAGCGTCAGGCGTCGTCCGTTCGCCTCAAGATACCTTGCTGCGACAATGAGCTCGCCTGCGCGTCCGCCAAAGCCTTTCGATGAGGCATGAACGACTTGAGCCATGCCCTTGGTCCCTGCAGGGATCGCCGGCAATGCTTGGATGTAGATGTCGTTGACGAGCTCAATCTCGAACAGATCGCCCCGTTTGGCAGTTCTGGAACTTACCGGCTGCTTCACACGCAGCGTCACTGAAGTCCCTATGGGAACCGCTGCAGGTCCAGATGATTCGGTCGTCGCGGCCTGCGATAATGGTTCGCTAGTCTCGATCTGTGCGTAAACTGAGTGACCAGCGCACAACGCGAAAAAAGCCGCTGCCGCGACTGCACTCCCCCATTGCCCCACAAAACCCCCAACACGGCCGGTCACCTATAGGTAACTCATGTTATAAATTACTGAAATTACTCAACGAACAGTCGGACCTGAGGGAGCTTTTGTCAATCCCTCTCTATGAAGATCGAGTGTGTTGCTGTAACAACATACCTGTCAGGTTCAATCCTGACTTTGCATTCATTGTCCCGCCAAATTTGGGCCGTTTATTGAGCGAGCGCGCTTCCATTGCGGGTCATGCCTGTTCCGACGCCAGAACAGCGACTGCGACACCCTCCGAATACTCCTGTGTCAACGGGGGCCTCTGGATCAATGTTCACGCCACTTGTCCGGCTGCTAGCCAATTCTGTCATCTAGGCCAGAGCAACCTTCAGAAAGTCATGAAAATATTGACATTAGCTGTGTGATCCGACCGATCCAGGCCGTCGCGAAAAACGTGCTGGTTGAGGTATCCGGGCACCACCTCCAAACCCTTGGCAATAGGGATAGAGATGCCAACGAAATTGCGCCAGATTGAAAGCCCGCCACGCTGCACGTCGGTTTCGTTGAGATCGATAAACGGTTCGGTATATGCAACCACGCGGTGGCCGTTATCACTGACTGGCACGCGCAGCTGCACGAACTGGCGAAGACGCCAAGCCATGTTGTCCCGCCCCTCGAAAGTGCGCTGTTCGAGCCGTGTGCGCGAATCAAGGGTCGTGCCACCGGACGTGGTTAGCACCCGCACGTTGAGTTCCTGATAAAAGCGATGTTCGTTCAACTCGACTGGCCCTACCGGGTCAGTCAGGACGAAGGCATAGCCAGCACCGATGTTGACGTCCTTGTTGATCCGGTAGGCGACCAGTGAGCGCAGCAGCAGCTGGCCTAGGCGCTCCGCATCGTTGGTGAAACGTTCCTGCGCCTCAAGCCGCACATAAATCTTCTCCGTGGCATTGATTGTGGCAAATTGGCCAAGCCAGACATTATCGTCTTCCTCAGCCGCAAAGGCAGGGCTAGCCAGTGCCAGCGTGGCGGCCGAGGCCGCAAGCAGCAACATTTTCATAATCGTTCGCTTCGCAATTAGAGGGGCGCAGGCCTCGCGATCCCGTGACGCGAGGCCTGCACTCCTGCCCTTAAAGAATGCTGGGGTCAAAAGGAGGATTATGACCCGTTGTATGGAACCGAGGACTGATGAACCACGATCTTGAGTTCATTATTATTGCCTCGAATGTATCCAAAGGTGTATTCGACTTTGGTTTCGACATCCCCTCCCTTAGCCGTGAAATAGTAATTACCCATTGCCACGGCCATGTTGCAGGCATTGTTGGTGATGCCGACATTCTGCCAACGCACTTTGGTCCACGGCTTGATCGCAAAACCCTTGTCTTCAGGATAGGTCGAGTTTCCGCCAACGAAGTAGGACAGTGCCGCATCAAATGAAGTGCGGAACTGATCGACAGAGGCAAGCGTGGGCTTGAACAGCACTAGGCTCAGGTCGTAAGCATAAAACTGATCGATATGCGCGGCAGCAGCGGCAGAGTAATCACCACCTTCGGAATAGACCTTGCCGATCTTCACGATTCCCTCGCCCCACGCCTTCTGCGCTGCGACAACTTCCCTTTCAGTAATGCAATTGACGTTCTGATCGACCGGCGCGGCCACGGCACGCGGACGCTCCTTTGCGTGACTAGGCGTAGAGATAGCCGTCAGCAGCGCGACAGTGGCAAAGGCAAGAAGTCCGGTTTTCATCCAAAGTCTCCAGGTTGATGAGGGAACTTGATGACCGTAGATTTGTCACTGACATAGCAGCATGGCATCCGCCGCATGGCGGGCCGACTGGCCTATGCCGTTTGGCATATGACAAGATGATATCCCGGCATTAGATTGGCGTGCATGCCAACTGCGCCTTCACAGAACCAGCCTCGTGACAGTGCCGCCGATCTGCGCGCTCTATATCGTGCTGCCGAAGCCCGCGCAGCCCGGCTACGCGTTATTGTCGAGGCGGGACAGGTGCTAGCATCGAGCGGCCCCGACGCAATCGACACGGCAGCACACTTCGTTGCTCAGGAAGCCGCTCACCTCGCGGGATTTGCGCGCGGGGCGATCGCAAGTGCAGCTGATGGTGTCCAAGAAGGTCACGACAGGCTCTGTTTGCCGCTGAAGGCTCCTGCGAGCGATGGCGTATCGATCGGCACACTTGTGCTGGAACACCGCATCGGCACGCTGGATGCTGAAGATCGCGAGGCACTGGGGATCATCGCGCAATTGATCAGTGGAGCCTTGGCCGCCAAGGCCCGCGAGGCTCGACTTGCTAACCTGCTTGCCGAATTGCTCGGTGCTCAAGAAGCCGAACGCAGCCGGGTGGCGCACGAGCTCCATGACGGCGTTGCCCAATCGGCTGCTGCTTTAGCTCGCCGACTCGACCTTGCGAAAGACGGAGATCCCGCCGATCTGGATCAAGCAGCTTGCCAGGCGCGCGCACTCGTGCGCGAGTTACGCCAGGTGATTAGCGGCATGCGGCCGCCAGCTCTCGACGATCTTGGGCTTGCTCCTGCGCTGCAACAGCTGATCGATGACGCAACAGGCAAGCTGAAGGTAACGATGTCAGTTCAGCTCAACACGCGTCCCGCGCCGGCCGTTGAAACAGCGTTGTTCAGAATTGTGCAGGAAGCGCTCAACAATGCTTGCGCTCATGCTGGAGCCGGCGCCAGCGCTACGATACGAATTAGGATGAATGCAAGCCGCCTGGTGGTCGAGATCAGCGACAACGGCAAGGGCTTCGATCCTGCCGCAATACCGGCAAAACAGGCCGGTCGAGGTCTCGGCCTTGCTTACATGCGACAACGGATCGATCGACTCGGGGGGTGGCTGAAAGTTACGAGTTCACCAGGAAAGGGCTGTTGCATTATTGCCGAGCTGCCAGCTGCATGAACGATGCCTGTCCTCCTCAGCGCGTGCTCATTGCTGACGATCACGATCTCGCCCGCGAAGAACTGCGTGCCCTTTTGGAGCGAGACAGCCATTACGTTGTCGTAGCCGAGGCAAGAACCGGTGAAGAGGCACTCGACCTCGCCGCAAAGAATGATCCTGACCTTGCTCTACTGGACATCCGTTACGCGGGCGGAGGCATAGACGGGCTCGAAGTGGCCCGCCGGCTCACCCAGGATGCCCCAGCAATCGGAATTTTGATGATCACAATGCATGACAGCGCCGATTATCTGCGTAGTGCTATTGCAGCTGGCGCGCGCGGGTTTCTTGCAAAGGATGCAGCGCGCGCGGAAGTCCTTGGCGCACTGGCGCAAGTAGTGGCAGGGGGTGTTGCATTCCCGCCTACTCTGATGCGACGCGCAGTCGCAGACAACAGCACAGGGCCCGTGCTCGCTGCGATTAAGCGACTAACTCCACGCGAGCGCGAGGTACTGGCGGAGCTTGCGGAAGGCCGCACCAATAAGGAAATTGCTATCGCACTCTGCATCACGCCGGGCACCGTCAAGACCCATGTCGAGCGGCTGATTGGCAAGCTCGGTGTGCGCGACCGGACGCAAGCGGCTATCCTAGCAGTCGAATATCGCATCGGACGGGTGGTATGATCGGCCGCACGATTTCGGCAAGCTGGGCCAACCAACCGCTCGCTACAAAAGGGCTAGTGGTGGTCGCCGTGCCACTGTTGATCTTCTTGGGCTCGGTTACTGCGCTCTACGCAATCAGTCGCCTCGAGGCCCGTGCCGAACAGGACGTCCGGCTTACCATTGCCATACAGAACGATGTCAACGAGGTGCATGCCCTACTGGCTGAGGCTTCGAGTGGCGTGCGCGGATATTTGCTCACTGGCGAGCCACGCTTTCTTGAACCATACAGGCGTGCCGAAAAACTAGTGCCGCAGGCCACGCAGCGTTTAAAGATGTCTGTGCGCGACACCCAGGCAGCGACTCATCTTGCCCGCATCGAGTCGCTTGCCAGCGGAAAACGCGATGGGCTTGCACTACTGCTGGCTGCGCGCGAGCGAACTGGCAAAAATTTTTCAGGTGATCCTGCTATTGCCAAGGGTCTTTCTGCCAACAAACAGATGCTTGATGCCCTGCGCGGCGAAATCGAGCGAATGCAGGATCGTGAGCGCGAACTTCTGGCGGCTCGCCAAGACAAGCTAAATCAAGTGCGCCTCAACGGGCTTGTGGTAACCGGTCTGCTGACTCTTGCAGGATTAGTGGGCAGCCTGTTCGCCGTATTCCTGTTCTCCAGCGGAATCGTGCGCCGGGTGCGACATCTCGAGAGCGACGCAGTAAAACTGGCTAAGGGTGAGGCGCTCGATGAGCGCGAGGCGGGACGGGATGAAATAGGAATGCTTGCCGTGCGGATGGCCGAAGCAAGCCGACTGCTACGAGCCCGAGAACAGGCGCTACGTGAAGGCGAGGAACGGTTTCGTCTCGTGATCGAAGGAGTTCGTGACTACGGAATTTTCGCACTAGACCCGCAAGGTCACGTGGTCAGCTGGAATGCCGGTGCCGAGCGGATCAAGGGTTGGGGGAGCGAGGAAATCCTCAGTCGCCATTTTTCGACGTTTTACCCCGGCGAAGATGCATTCGAACGCTCCATGCGCAACCTTGCCGATGCCGAACGCGAGGGCCGCACAGAAGACGAAGGGTGGCGCGTCCGAAAGGACGGGACGTTGTTCTGGGCAAATGTCGTAATCACCGCACTTCGTGACGAAGGAGGCAACCTTCGCGGTTTTTCCAAGGTTACGCGCGACATCACCGAACGGCGCCGAGCTCAAGAGGCTCTGGAGCTTGCTCGACAGGACGCCGAGCAAGCGAGTATGGCCAAGAGCCTGTTCCTCTCGCGCATGAGCCATGAATTGCGGACGCCGCTCAACGCCATACTCGGGTTCGCTCAGCTCCTAGAACTTGACCATGCCGGGCGCAGTAAGACCGACGAGGCCAGCATCGAACAGATCTTGCGGGCCGGACGGCATCTGCTCGCGCTGATCGACGAGGTGCTAGACATCGCTCGGATCGAAGCGGGCAAGATGGGGATGGATATTGTTCCGATATCTCTCGAAGCTGTCATTACAGAAGCGGTAGGGCTGTCGTTGCCCGAAGCAGAAAGCAGCGGCATCGCCATTCGGCAAGACCTCGCGTCTATCGCGCCAATTATGGCGGATCACCGGCGCGTGATGCAAATTTTGCTCAATCTTTTGAGTAATGCCACAAAATACAACCGGCGTGGCGGCGAGGTAGCGATCACAACACGTGTCCTCGCAACGCGTGTGCGGGTTGAAGTAAACGACACTGGCATCGGGATCGATGTCGATCAGGCGGGCGATTTGTTCCAACCATTTACACGGCTTGCCGCAGGAGCTGCACGAACTGAAGGGACCGGCTTGGGCTTGTCGTTGTCCCGAGCGCTGGTCGAAGCCATGGACGGATCTATAGGCTATACACCGCGAACCGACGGGCAGAACGGCGCTTGCTTTTGGTTTGAGTTACCGGTTGCATCCCTTGCAAGCCTTCCCGAACCAGCGAACACCGAAACCCTGCTGCCTGGTCCTGCCGAGCTCCGCCCCCTCACAATACTGTTGATCGAGGACAATCTCGCTAATGCGCAGCTAATTGAAGCGGTTGCTGCCCGCCACTGGCCGAGCGCCCATCTTGTCAACGCCATGCAGGCAAGCTTGGGGTTGGACCTGGCGTTGCGACATCGTCCTGATTTGGTGCTTCTCGACCTGCATCTCCCCGATAAGGGTGGCGACTGGGTTCTCGATCAGCTCACTGCTGCCTATCCTGACCGGCCAGTTATCCTTTTGACTGCAGATGCGCTCGCATCCCATGCGGATTGGCGCTTGCGCGGTGCGGCTACGGTGCTCACGAAGCCAATCGACATTCTTTCGTTTGTAAAAGTGGTCGAGCAATTGCTGATGGGACACGCATGATGATCGGGCCCCGCATCCCGAGCGACGCACGTATCCTCGCCATCGATGACGAGCCCGCAAATCTGGCGTTGATCGAGGCAGTGCTGCTGCGCGAGGGCTATGGCGCTATCGAAACACTGCCCGACCCTCGCCGTGCCGCTGAGCGACATATTGCATTTTGCCCTGATCTCATTCTGCTTGACCTAATGATGCCAAGCATCGACGGATATGCGCTGCTCGATAGTCTCCGGCGGTTAACGGACGAGAACGATCTGGTGCCGATCATGGTCTTGACTGCAGACACCTCGATAGAGGCGAAACGCCGTGCCCTTTCGCTCGGTGCACGTGATATTGTAACCAAACCGTTCGATGTGTTCGAGTTTGCGTTAAGGGTCGCCAACCTCATCGACCTTCGCATGATGTTCGCGCGGGCAAGGGCAATATCACGGCCTGGTCGAGCCAATCCAAATCGACATTAGATTAGGCCGTGTTGACAAAAGACTTCAGCCATAGGCGGGTGGCGGCGAGGTTGAGGAAGCTCTCGAACGATAATACGGT
>NZ_JAPFGW010000026.1:0-15986 GCF_059803595.1 Blastomonas sp. 34TW | reverse complement strand
CCCATGACTGCTCCTCAAAAAGCAGTCTTGAATCAGAACCAAACGGGTTTGGGAATCCCTTTTGTCAACACGACCTAGGCTGGTGCAAGGGCCGACCGCGACATCATGTCACGAGTGCCCGATCAATTGTCGATCGGTCGCTGAGTGGCCCGCCGTTCGGCAGAAACACAGCGGCCCCCTCCGCTGCTGGTCTTGATGCATGGCTTTGCGATAACTGCCCCGAGCTCTCAACGAGCAGCCAAGTCGCCCTACCCATAGACAACATGCTGAAATTGTGGCCTGCCCGCACTGCATTTCTCGACGATGGTCACAGCTTCTTATCCAGCAAAGCAGCAGATTCATCATTAATGTAAGTTATTATTGACCCGTACACAATATAATTACATGTACGTCAAGGATTGCTAGCATTTGGTTTTACAGGCTACCGAGCAACAGCTTTGCTCAGAAGCGCTAGGGTCGTGTCCACGGCACCGTCAAAGGCCATATGCGCTTCATAAAAATCCTTTCCTCGCTGCCCCATCTGTCGAAGCTCGCTTGGCGGCATACGCGCCGTCTCCACTATGGCGTCTGCTAATGCCTGAACATCTTCAGGCTCGCTGATACGCGCTGCGCCCGACCGTGTTAGCAGTCTTGCAGCTTCACCACGCAGACCAGCAATAATCGGTTTGCCACATGACAGGTAGTGCTGCAATTTCGACGGCAGGGTGATTTCATATAGCGGATCATCCTTAAGATGCATGATCAGCGCATCTGCAAGATCGAAAATCCGATCCATGGTCAAGCGATCCACGTTGCCGTGAAACGTCACGCCACCGGTTGCAACTGATCTTGCAAGCTCTTCCAGCGCACCGCGTTCGATTCCATTGCCGAATAGATGGAGATGCACATTGGGCTCGATCTGCCTAGCTGCGCCAACCGCATGAATAACACTTGATAAGGCCTGAGCCTGTCCCAGATTGCCACCGTAAATAATATTGAACCTACAGGCAGGGCCAAGCAATTTTGTTTTGCTCGGTAGCAGTGATGCAGTTGCACTCGGCGCCTGATAGGTGGACCAGTTGAAGATCCGCGTCAGCTTCTCTTTAGGGACGCCCCTTTCGATCAATTTTGTGCGCATACCGTCGGACTGTGGTATGATATGTAACGCTCTCCGATACACAAACTTGCACAGACTCGTAAGGATCTTGTTAGTAAGCTCACCGCCCATACCTGACTTTACGACGCTATCGGGCCAAAGGTCTTGTATTTCAATTACGATTGGCTTGCGGTGGACCATGCCAAAAAGAGCGGCGGCAACGCCGGGCGTGATCGGGGGATGATATACGTAGATCACGTCATAGCGATAAGCATGCAGTAGCCCAAAAGTCATCGCGCTCAAGAAAAAGCTGAGATAATTGGCCGTGCGGCCAAACGACGATGCGTCATGGGACGGATACACCCAGAGCCGGTGCACTCTCAGCCCACGAATGGTCTCGCTGGTATAGGACTTGACTCGATAGCCGGAATAAACCTTGCCGCCCGGGTAGTTTGGGAAAGCTGTAGCAACCTCAACATTATGCCCACGCGCGGCTAAGGCGGCAGCGAAATCCGCGCCCTTGAACGCAGGCTCAGGATCAAACCATTGGGTCAAGTAGAGAATGCGCACACACAATACCGTCGGTTTGGCCTGTCAACCAAGGAATTAAACATAATCATGCATCCGGATGCCATCCCACTGGTTCGAAAGCTTAGCCGTACCGAGGATCAGTTTCACCACGCGTTCGGACGTATTGGTGATCGCATAATCCTGCGGGACCACGCGTTCCCGGCCCGCTTCTAGACGCTCGGCATGCATCGAGATGGCCGCCTCGATTCCGGCCAACATCGTATTCCGGTCAAGCCCAGTGGCGATAATGTTTCCGGTGTCCAGCGCTTCGGGACGTTCGATCGCATCGCGCGGCGTGATCGCGGGGAACTCCAGCAGCGAGCTTTCCTCGGCAATTGTTCCACTGTCCGAAATGGCGCATTTGGCGTGCATCTGCAGATGATTGTAATCGTGAAAACCGAACGGCTTGAGATAGCGGACCCGGGGATCCAGTGTGATGCCCTCGAGCGCCTTCAGACGGTTTCGCGTCCGCGGATGCGTGGAGACAATCACCGGCATGTCATATTGCGCCGCCAGGGCATTGAGCGTCTCGATCAGCGACCGCAGCCGGTCTTTACTGTCGACATTCTCTTCCCGGTGCATCGAGACGATGAAATAGTGTCCGCGCTCCAGTTCGAGTTCGCTCAGGACGTCAGACGCATCGATTTGGCCGCGATAATGCTCTAGCACCTCGCGCATGGGCGAACCCGTCAGATAGACGCGACGATGCGCCATACCCTCGCTCAACAAATGGCGCCTGGCATGTTCGGTATACACCAAATTGAAGTCCGAGATATGATCCACAAGGCGGCGGTTCGTTTCTTCTGGAACGTTCCGGTCGAAGCTTCGATTTCCAGCCTCCATATGGTAGATCGGAATCTTCATACGACGTGCCATGATTGCGGAAATGGCGCTGTTGGTATCGCCAAGCACCAGCAGGGCATCCGGTCGGTTGGCCTTCAGGACCTTTTCGGTCTCGATCAGGATTCCACCGAGTACCGCACCGAGACTGGTAGTGTCCACCCCCAGGAAATGGTCAGGCTTGCGCACACCCAGATCATCAAAGAAAATCTGGTTCAGCTCAAAGTCCCAGTTCTGGCCTGTATGCACGATGCGATGATCGCAATGCTGGTCGAGCCGCGCCATAACGCGCGACAGGCGAATGATCTCGGGACGGGTCCCGAGCACAGTCATGACCTTCAACTTGCTCATAAGGAAACTGCCTCTTTGAGAACGGGGTCGGCAAATGTGTCCGGATTGCCCGGATCGAACAGGCGGTGTGCCCAGAAGAAGGTGGTCACGTCCTGCTGGCTGCTGTTCTCGATATGATGGGTATGGAGGGGCGGCATGTCGATCGCCACGGGATTGTCGCCATCGACCTCGAACGCATGGACCTCATCCGTAAGCACCTTGCGGATGCGGATTGTGGCCCGGCCGCTGACCACCAAAAAACGCTCGACCAGATTGGTGTGGAAATGGTCGCCCCTGACCTTGCCGGGCAGCGTCGTCGAGATGAAGCTCTGCGATGAGCCGAGCCCCTTGGCCGTTTCAAACAGCGTCCCACGATGATCGCTCTTGGGTGCCATGGGCTTGGGATAATGCGCAGGATAACCCCCGGTGCGATAGCTGTTGAACAAAGCCAGATCGAACTCATCGGCAAAATCGGGAAAGATATCGGTCTGATAACTCTCGTGATACGTTTTCAGTCGGTCATATAGCTCGACAATTGTCATCGTCCGCCCAGCCGGGCTGATCTCACCGGTCACTCCGTTCAAGATCGCATCGATCGCAATGGTCGCGGCCGATCCTGCGTGCAGGAGTTCGACCCGGCCTTCCGGATTGAGCTGGGGCGTCTCGTTCTTCCACAGCTGGTCAATCAGTGTCGCGGTGACGTTGTTGTAATAGGGGCGCGCGCATTCGCCGAAGATATGAGGCAGGACCAAGCTCGTGTAACGGGGAAACGCTTCGGCAAGCAACTCACCGGCGATTCGCTTCGACCGGCCGTAAAACGTATCGAGCCGCGAATGCGTGCTGTTGGCATAGACGACATGCGGGCTGCTGCCCGCACTGCGGCACGCTTCGATCAGGCGCTGCGAGATTGCGGGATTGGCAGCCTCGACATAGGCCTCCTCGCCGCGATTGACGCCCGCAAAATGGATAATGCCGTCGGCATCGGCAACTGCCTGCACCAGCAGCGTCGCATCCGCGAAAACCGAACGGTCCACCAGGACCAGGTCATAGGGCTCAGGCCTTCCGCCGAACCGTGCTCCGCAATTCTGTGCGTGCAGGCGGCCCGCCGTATGCCAACCCAGCAGGCCCGCTGCGCCGGTTATAACGATCTTCATGCCGCAGCGACCTTGCCCCAGCCCTCGAGTTCGCTGCGCACTTCGGGCAGCGACAGCAGCAGGGCCTTGACGCCCTCGATGTCGAGCTGCTCGGCATTGTGCGAATGATAGTCGTCGAAGGTGACCGTCGATTCCTCGCCTTCGCTGACAAAGGCGGCATAGTTGAGATCGCGCTCGTCTAGTTGCAGGCGCAGATAGTCGCCCATGTCCTGCGCCGAGGCCAGTTCCTGCGCGCTGGCCAACGTTTCGTAGAGCTTTTCGGCATGGCGCCAGCCGATCACCTTGACTGGGTGGTCGGGAACGCCGAACAGCTCGATCAGGGCCTGCACCAGATCGGCGATGGTGGACGCAGCCGCCTTCTTGATGAAAAGATCTCCCTGGCGGGCATTTTCGAAAGCAAAGCGCACCAGCGCAACGCTGTCGCGCAGCGGCATCAGGAATCGGGTCATCTTGGGCTCGGTCACGGTGATAGGCAGGCCATGCTTGATCTGCCGGATGAAGAGCGGGATGACCGATCCGCGCGAATACATGACATTACCATAACGCACGCAGCTGATCGTGGTGGCAGCAGATCGTCCGATCTCGCGCGCCGCAGCCTGGGCAATTTTTTCCATCATCGCCTTTGACAGACCCATTGCGTTAATCGGCATCACTGCCTTGTCCGTGGACAGGCAGACCAGACTCTTCACTTTCAGGTCGATCGCTGCCCGGACCACATTCTCCGACCCGATGATGTTTGTGCGCACCGCTTCCAGCGGGAAGAATTCGCACGACGGAACCTGCTTCAAAGCTGCGGCATGAAACACCGCATCAACACCCCCCATGGCTCGGTCAACGCTCGCCCGATCTCGGATATCACCTATATAAAATTGAACGCGCGGATCACTGAGCTGATTACGCAACGCGTCCTGTTTTTCCTCATCCCGGCTCAGGATATGGATCCGCTCGACCCCTGCTTCAAGCAGGCCGTTCAGCATGGTTTTCCCGAACGACCCGGTCCCACCCGTGATTAGAACGCTCGAAACTGCCATGGACGCGAAACCTTGAAATTCGGGTTGCTGATATTGGCGGGGGTTACTAGCGACGCCAGCAGGGCGAAGCAAGCCGCAAACGATCGATAACTCGGTACGGACGCAACACCACCCCGACTTTTGCAGGGCGCTTATCAAAACACGCAGACCCATCATTGCTGTGAAAGCGGGGCCTCGACCCCACCTTGCCCTGATCGGAGAAAGGACCGATTGTGCGCGACCAGTGCCGGTGATGCCGCCGCGAACACGCTCACCCGCTTGCCACGCGGCAGGTCGATGATTATCGCGGTGTGCCCGATCATCTTGGTCGCCGCCGCATCCCCGCCGATCAGCGCTTCAGCAAATACCGGCGCCGGCAATGCCTCGGGCAGATCCGCCTCCCGCGCTACACCCACATCGAGCAACTTGCGCCGCCAGGTGCAGATCAGCGCTGAAGAAATATCGTGACGGCAGCACACCTGGGCAACACACGCCCCGGTGGAAACGCCTCGGACAGAATCTGCAGCCGCTCTTCCTCGCTCCACCGACGCCGCCGCTCCGGCCCCGAAAACACCGTCACCTGACCTATCGACCACTCCTAAGCGCGCTCAAAAGAGCACGCTAAAGAGCGCTCACTGCCTACTCGGGTAAGGCGCCCCCCGCCGGATGGATACGATGTCCCGCGCTGCCAGATCCGCACGGATCGTTACGGTATCATGACCTTTGTCTGCCAGCAAGGCAGCGGGCGCGCGTTCGGGCTGGTCGATTAACGCATCACAGCTTTGCAATCCGCTGCTTCGCCGACGGTCAGATGGAAGTCGATTGGTCGTCCGAGGGCATCAGCCAGGCAGTGATGCTTACTGGTGAACCCGCCCCGCGAGCCGGCAAGAACTCGTCGATGAGTCTCCCCTTTCTGCCCGCTGCCGAGACGTAGCGCGAAGCATGGTGGTATCGGGTGCATGGTGGACGCCGCCCGATCGCCCCGCAGATTGCCGGTTGACGGAGGGTCGGCTTACTGATTCACTACTGTCATGCTCATGGAAGCGGACCTTCCCAGCGACGTTGAAGCGCTCCGCGCTCGTCCTCGAGCAGGCCCGCGAGCTTGATGCACTGAAGGTTTTCCAGGCCGAGGTCGAACGCCTGAAGGCGATCATCGAGGCCCTGCAGCGGCACCGGTTCGGCCGCCGGTCCGAGCAACTCGATCCCGATCAGTTCGAGCTTGCCCTCGAGGAGGTCGAGACGGCCTTGGCCGAGGCCCAGCACGCCGTGGATCGGGCGAGCCGAGCATCGGCGGGTCGCCCGCGCAAGGTCAACCGCGGCTCGCTGCCTGCCCATCTCGAGCGGATCGAGCAGATCGTTGATGTCGAGGACAAGGCCCGCCCCTGCTGCGGCGGCGCCCTTCACCAGATCGGCAAGGATGTTGCCGAGCGTCTCGACGTGGTGCCCATCACCTTCCGCGTTCTGGTCACCCGCCGTCCGCGCTATGGTTGCCGTTCGTGCGAGGGCGCGATCGTCCAGGCACCGGCCCCTGCGCGGATCGTCGAGGGGGGTATTCCCACCGAGGCGCTGATCGCACAGGTCCTAGTCGCCAAGTACGCCGATCACCTGCCGTTATACCGCCAGGCCCAGATCTACGCGCGACAAGGCATCCAGCTCGACCGATCCACCTTGGCAGATTGGGTGGGCCGGGCAGCTTGGTACCTACGCCCCTTGCGGGATCACATCCTGGAGCGATTGCGACGATCCGAGCGGCTGTTCGCCGATGAGACCACGGCGCCGATGCTGGATCCCGGGCGCGGGCGAACGAAGACGGGCCAGCTCTGGGCTTATGCCCGCGACGATCGACAATGGGGCGGCGAAGATCCGCCGATGGTGGCCTATATCTATGCCGCTGACCGCAAGGGCGAGCGGGCGGAGGTGCATCTGGGTGACTTCGCCGGCATCCTGCAGGTCGATGGCTTTGGCGGCTATACCGCCCTAGCGAGGCGCCGGCAACATGTGAGCCTGGCCTTCTGCTGGGCGCACGTGCGGCGCAAGTTCTACGGACTGGCCGACAGTTCGCCGGTCGCGACCGAGGTGCTACGCCGGATCGCCGTACTCTACGCGATCAAGGACGACGTTCGCGGTACCTCGGCGGAGCAGCGTCGCGCTGTGCGCGCCGAACGGGCCCGCGTCATCGTCGATGACCTGCACGCCTACCTCGAGGCGCGGCTCCGGCAGGTCAGTGCCAAGAGCAAGCTTGCCGATGCCATCCGCTACGCGCTCACCCGCTGGCCCGGGCTGTCGCGGTTCCTCGACGACGGTCGCGTCGAGCTGAATTCCAACACCGTCGAGCGGTCGATCCGTCCGCTGGCCCTCAATCGCAAGAATGCGCTGTTCGCCGGATCTGACGAGGGGGGCGACAACTGGGCAGTGATCACCACGCTCATCGAGAACTGCAAGATATCAGGCATCAACCCGCATGCTTGGCTCACCAAGACGCTGGCCAAGTTGGCTCATGGGCATCCCGCGAACAACGTCGGCGAACTTATGCCGTGGACCGCCATGGCATGAGCACACCGCTCTGATGTCCGCTGTCAACGCTCTGGGCGCACAGCATCGTCCGTTCGGCGAAGAACGGCGCCAATGCATCCGCGCACAGGTGGAGGTGGGGCCTGAGAGACGTCGGTGATCAAGCTCTGATACGCGGGTTGGCTACCGCATTACCGATTTTGCGTCCGGGGCTGATCCGATCTTACAACGGGCGTCGGCGATGCCGGCCACAAAGCGGATGACGGATGTTCCCCTGCCGTGGCCCCACCCCCGCCTGTGCGCCGGGCTTTTGAGCAGCTTCAGGCTGTTTGCACCTCCCGAGCAACTGCCCACATGAAGCCAGCCAGTTCGCGGGCAACCGCCGTGCATACCACGGTCGTCTTCTTACCGTTCGCGCTGAGTGTGCGATACCGCCCGGTCAGACGGCTCTGCGCCTTCCATGCGATCTCGCGGACCTTCGGCGTGGTCTGTTCGAGGAGATATAGCTTCTTTGCACCCACCCGGGGCGGATGACGATAGGTCCACGCGCTCTCGACCAGCATATGTCGAACGCGGCTGTTGCCAGCCTTGGTAATACCGCCGCGCCGGATCGTGTCGCCGGTGGACCGTTCGCTTGGCACCAGGCCAAGATAACCCATGAGCTGCCCGGGACTGTCGAAGCGTCGCACGTCACCAACTTCGGTAGCGAAGGTTACTGCAACGATCAGATCGACGCCGCGTAATGCCTGGAGGGCCCGGACGACGGGCGCCAGCGACCAGCTCGGCAAGAACTCGGCTATGGCAGCCTCGATGCGGTCGATCCGTTCCTTCGATATCCGCACTGCATCGACGAGTTCCTGCAATGCGATCTGATGGGCAGGATGCTCAAAGCGCTGTTCCTGAAGCCAACGCAGATACCGCATCGACCAGCTCTTCTTCCGCGGATAGATCCGGCCATGCTTCAGCATGAAGGCGCTGACCTGCTGGCGATGAACACGCTGCGCTTGCACTGCAGCCGATCGCGCGCGAACAAGGTCGCGCATCGCTTCATGCCCCTCGTCAGGAACCCAGACCGGCGTCAGCTCGCCAGCCCGCAAAAGCTTGGCGAGACCTACCGCATCGCGCCGGTTGGTCTTGACCCGGTCGCCAGGTCTCCTCGGAATCAGCGAGGGCGCAACGACGTCGCACGGATACCCCATGCCGCTTATGAGGCGGTAGAGACCATAACCGGTGGGTCCGGCTTCATAGCAGAAATGCGCTCGCCCGTACTTACCGACAATCCGCTGCACGACCCGCCGCATCGCATCGGGCGCGGCGTCCACTTCACCGAAGTACCTGACCTCACCGCCACGCTCGCCCTCGGCGATCGCGATAGCGTTGCGCGACTTTGCCACGTCAATCCCGACGAAAACATCTGTATGCTGTTCCATGGCTCGTCCTCCTGTGATGAGGATCGGCTCGGCCACCCCGAGCAACCCTCGGAAACACAGTGTAGGGCGAGCCACCTCAAACACCGAGGCGGACATACGGTCTTACAGTGCAACCGCCGGCGCTGCCATCATTTGCCGAAGTTGAAGTGGCCGCGCCGCCGGTGCTGACAATGGCTTCACCGGAACCGGCACTCCCAAGTGGCCAGATTGGGATCGAGTTACCGTCAGGCGTCCGTCTGACCGTGGACGCGGCGGTGGATATCGACGCTTTGGCGCGCGTGCTTAGCGTTCTGACGCAATGATCCCGCTGCCACTCCCCGGCGTTGCAGGCACAGGCTCCACCCGGATATTTCTGGCCTGCGGTGCGACCGATATGCGCAAGGGGTTCGACGGGCTGGCGGTGATGGCGCAACAGGTGCTCGAGCAGAGCCCGCGTTCGGGCGCGCTGTTTGCCTTTTCGGGGGCGTCGCGGCGATCTGGTCAAGCTGCTCTGGTATGACGGTCAAGGCCTGGGCCTGTTCTCCAAGAGGATGGACCGGGGCAAGTTCGTCTGGCCGGCGACGAAGACGGGCGAGGCGACCCTCAGCGCGGCGGAGTTGTCGATGCTGCTGGAGGGCATTGACTGGCGTCGACCGGAACGCACGGCAGCACCATTACTGGCCAGATAATCGGCAGATTACCGTTGTTTTTGTGGCGCAAAGAGGCACTTTATGCTAGCGGTTCGCCGTGTCGGACGCAGCTTCTTCTCGCCTGGACAAGGACGCCCGGATCGCCGAGCTCGAAGCGGCATTGGCGGCGCGCGACAGCCTCATTGCGGCGCTGCGCGTCCAGCTTGACCAGCTTCGTCGCATGACCTTTGGCCAATCGTCCGAGAAGCTTTGCCTGCAGATCGAGCAGCTGGAACTCGCGCTGGAAGAACTGGAGGGCGAAGCCGAGCCTGCCGACGTCCGCAAGCCCTCCGTCGACCGGGGTGACCGGCCCGCACCTATCCGTTCCTTGCCGGCGCATCTGCCGCGCAAGGAGCATCGGATCGAACCGGCAGCCGGCACCTGCACCTGTCCCGATTGCGGTGGCGCGTTGCCCCCACTCGGCAAGGACAGCGATGAGATGCTCGATGTCCTGCCGGTGCAGTGGCGCGTCGTGCACACCGTGCGTCCCAAGTCTAGCTGCAGGGCCTGCGAGAAGATCGTTCAGGCGCCGGCACTGGCCAAGGCGATTGCGCGCGGCAAGGCGAGCTTCGCAACGCTGGCCAATGTGGTGGTGGACAAGTTCGATCATCATCTGCCGCTCTTCCGCCAGACCGAGATGATGGTGGCACATGGCATCGACATTGACCGCTCGACCCTAGCCGGTTGGGCCGGACAGGCTGGCGCACTGCTCGTCCGATCGTTGCCCGCATCCGCGAGGAAGGGCTCAAGGCCGGTAAGCTCCATGCCGACGATACACCGATGCCGATGCTCGATCCGGGCAAGGGCTAGGCCGCCACGGTGCGGCTGTGGACCTATGTCGTCGATGACCGGGCATCTGGCGCAACAACCCCCGCGCTGGTCTGGTACAAGTTCACGTCCGATCGCACCAGCATCCATCCGCAGACCGAGCTAAAGAGCTTCACTGGCCTGCTGCAGGCCGACGGCTATGCCGGCTACGACAAGCTGCCGCGTGAGAGAGGTCGCCTGCTGGGCGCATTTCCGGCGCAAGATCTTCGAGGACCACGCAACCAGCCCAACGCCGCTGACCATCGACCTGCTGGAGCGGATCGCAGCGCTATACCGGCACGAGGCCGATGTTCGCGGGCAACCGCCCTGAACCGCCCCGGGACAGCTGGAGGCCATTTGGTTTGAGTTACGCGACCATGGAGACGTCGTCCAGCATGGCGTAATATCGTTCCTCGGCTTGGGCGGGCGGGATATTACCGACGGGCTCCAGCAGTTGCCTGTTGTTGAACATGGGGTAATCGCGGTGCGACTCGGCCCCGCCATCCTGCTTTGCTTGCGAGGTGGTTGCTCCCCGATAAGATGGAAAAACGGGCTCTCGATTGGCACCGGGCCCAAACATCGGATGGAGAGCAACCATGGAGCAGTATATCGGCTTGGACGTTTCACTGAAAGACACTGCGATTTCAATCCGGCAGGGCGGGTCTCGGATTTGGCGGGGCAAATGCCCGTCAGATCCGGCGTTGCTGGCAGAGATCATCCGTAAGCGGGCTCCATTGGCAAAGCGCGTAGTCTTCGAGACCGGCCCCCTCTCGACATGGTTCTACCACGCGCTGACGTCAAAAGGTGTGCCGGCGATCTGCATCGAAGCGCGCCACGCGCAGAAGATTCTGAGCGAAACGCTGAACAAGACCGACGCCAATGACGCTGATGGCCTGGCGCAGTTGGCCGAGGCAGGCTTTTACAAGGCCGTTCGCGTGAAGAGCTTCGAGGCTATGCTGGACCGCACATTGATCGGCGTCCGCAAGCAGGTCGCCGGCATGGCAATCCAGCTCAGCAACCAAATCCGTGGAGTCATGAAGACATTTGGCCTTATCGTACCCAAGAGCAAAGGGCGGGTATTCGAAGGGTACGTCAGAGAATTGCTTACCGGGAATGACAGCCTGGCAAGGATCATACTGCCACTGCTCGAGGCCTGGCGTGACATCCGCAAGCATGCGGCCAATCTTGACCGCCAGTTGCTGGCAGCAGCACGCAATAGCAGGGCGACGCGGCTATTGATGACGATCCCTGGCATCGGCGCCATCACGTCGCTGTCGTTCTCGGCGGCGATCGAGGATCCGGCCAACTTCAAGCGTTCGCGTTCCGTCGGTGCCTGGCTCGGGTTGACTACGCGGCGTTACCAGTCTGGAGAAGTAGATTACGACGGGCACATTTCCCGACGGGGAGACAGTCACCTGCGTAGCCTTCTTTATGAGGCAGCAGTGGTTATGCTCACGCGAACTAAGTCCCAGCATGACAGCAACCTCAAGGACTGGGGGCTCAAGCTCCGAGAGCGCCTTGGCATCAAACGCGCTGCAGTCGCGGTGGCGCGCAAGTTGGCAGTCATCATGCACAGCATGATGAAAACGGGAGAGCCATTCAACAAGTTGGCCAGCGTTCCCACCTAAATCGGACCTCGCTTCGATGATTCCGACGCGCCCATAGCCGACGCGTGGGACGTCCGTGCCGCGGACGTGGGTCTGGCCATTCCGTTAAGACTGGATGCAGATCTTCGGATGCTGCGTGTTGAACATAGGAAGGCCATTCCTGCGAAGACCATCATGCGGCGGCTTTTGCCGACCGCGGAAACAACCCCGCTCCCGGCACACAGTCTCCCCTGCGCGAGTTCTTGCTGCTGCGGAAATGCTACGGCGGCTGCCAGGGCAATACGTCAATGCCGTCGGCCCCGAGGTCTGTCGTCGAACGGACTTGACGCCGGACATGCGATTAAACAACCAGTCAACCCATTTAAGCGTGGCATATTTGACAGCTCCAAGCGATCGCCATGGACCTCGCCGGTGGATCACCTCGGCCTTGTAAAGGCCGTTGATTGTCTTGGCCAAGGCGTTGTCTGCGCATTTCGAAAGTTCTGGACACCCATTTCGCTAAATCGTGGACAAGCGTTTCGCAAAGTCCCAGATAGCTGCCGCGGTCGCTGTGGTGGACCAGTCCGCCACGATGAACAGGTCGGCGATCGTGGATAGCTTGCTCAAGCGCATCGAGGACGACCCGAAGGGCGGCGAAGCCAGCCTGGCATGTGCTGTCCTGCTGACCCGCCAACCCACGATATAGCGGGCATAAGCGTCGATCACGAAGGCCACATAAATGAAGCCTGTCCATGTCGCGACATAGGTAAAGTCCGACACCCAAAGCATGTTGGGCGCCGGCGCATACAACTGCTGGTTCACCTGGTTGAGCGTGCAAGCTGTAGGTTTGTCGCTGATCGTCGTGCCCGCCGGCTTGCCCCGGATGACGCCTTGCAAGCCCAGGTCACGCATCTGCCGCTCGATGGTGCAACGCGCGACGGCGAAGCCCTCGCGGTTCATCTGCCGCCAGACTTTACGCACTCCGTAAACACCGAAGTTCTCGGCAAAGACGCGCAGCACCTCGCGCTTCATATCCCGATCGCGCCGAGCACGATCCGATAGCTTTCCTGGATCTCGTCGCTGAGCGACACGCTCATGATAGGTGGATGGGGCGATCGGCAGGACCCGGCAGATCGGCTCGACCCCATAAACTTCACAATGCTCATCAATGAAAGCAGTCATATCCGAAACGGGCGGTCGAGCTCCGCCTGGGCAAAATATGCCGACGCCTTGCGCAAAATCTCGTTGGCCTGGCGTAGCTCACGGTTCTCGCGCTCGAGCGCCTTGAGGCGATCAGCCTTCTCGGTCGGCACACCGGCGCGCTTGCCGCTATCGACCTCAGCCTTCTTCACCCACTCATGAAGCGTCTGCGGAACGCAGCCGATCTTCGCTGTGATCGAAACAATCGCTGCCCATCGTGATGGACGATCGCCTTCATGATCCAGGACCATCCGGACCGCACGTGCGCTAACCTCAGGCGCGAATTTGTTGGTTGTCTTACTCATCGTAGTCCCTTTCTCTCAGGAGTTAGGGCCTCCGGCAATCCCGGGGCGGTTCACGGTCGGGCTAGCACTGGGCCTGCGAGTTGGTTGGCGTGGGTCGCGCGCCCCCCCTTTGTTCCAAGCCCGCAAGGCCCGATGAAGACGTGGTGCGGAAGCGGCTAAGCGAGACGATGGCGGAATGTTGCCGGTTCAGGTGCGATTGACACAATGGTGGCTCAAGGTGATAGATGATACCGATGAGGCCTCGGGACCACCGTTTCCGCACGAAGGCGAGGTTCAAGAATACGTTTGTTCGTTGTCTTCAATCATGAGTCATCCGTGTTAGGGGCGCGGTCAATTGTGTTGTCATTAAGCCGAGACTAGACTCCTGACAAAACCACCTGTCCTCAGTAACCACTCGACCATGATGCGGGAGTAATGACAAGGCCAGCCAGCGATCCAACATTTAAACACGATGGATCAGTTCATCATGGCCATTTTGAATACATCGGAAAACGAGCGCAGTGATGTTGGACAATGTATAATAGGTGCCACTATATTTTTGGCGCCTTGATATAGATGGTTGTGTGGGGCACAATTTACTCTTTCTGGTTATTTTCAGATAATGTTTCGCGTTAATCTTTTGTTATGCATATAAAATCCATGACAAGGTTCGATGGAAAATAAAAATGTTTCGAATTGTATTTATAGCACAAATAATTATTTACTTGATAATGATGCCGCTTATCCGCATAGGCTTCGAACCGTTTTATCGGCCGCCGGTATGG
Source organism: Blastomonas sp. 34TW (assembly GCF_059803595.1). Classification (NCBI taxonomy): domain Bacteria; kingdom Pseudomonadati; phylum Pseudomonadota; class Alphaproteobacteria; order Sphingomonadales; family Blastomonadaceae; genus Blastomonas; species Blastomonas sp. 34TW. The sequence continues at coordinate 1,736 of NZ_JAPFGW010000026.1, read as the reverse complement.
TATGGGTTTTTAGCGCTAATTTCATTTGTGGCAGGTGCTGTGGTTTTTCAAGGGAAAAGGGTGATTCAAGATTTTGGCGTTCAGGTTGTTAACGAAAAATTCATCGTCCGCCGCCATTTGTTTATATTTGTATTTATTGCAGCCTGCGCATATGCATTTGTTGTGTATAGCGAAAATCTTTTTAATCGCCGTCAAGGATCTGAGGTAATGGCGGCTATTTATGGAAATCTTCCCATTTATAAGCTTGCTATAATTAGATTGTACGAGATAAGTATTATACCAATCGTCACCGTGGTCTTTTTAAACAAAGAAGATAGATGGCGGTTTAATGCGGTGGCAATTGGGTGTATTGCATTAATGGCCTTGCCTTTCATGGGTATTTCTGAAAGTAGGGGTAGATTGATTATATTTGCTTTATCTCTAGCCGTATTCTTCACGCCAGAGACTGTTATTAGGTCTGTAATCTTCAACTTCAAGGTATTAATAGGTATAATCATAAGCATTGCCGCCTTTTACGCCGCTAGCTTTGCGCGGTCAATGCAATACGGCCGTGTCAATGATTACTTGTACCACGAGGTCGTCACGCGTCTTGACGGCCTAAACTTGGCATCAGATCTGTTCAGCAGCGGTCATCTGAATCCTGCAGGCAGTTGGGATGGTTCCATGTTCGGCCCATTTATTGCGAAAATACCTTTTTTTGAGGCGGGTAGAATTGCGAAATTGAGTGGAGTTACTTCTACAAAGCAATATTATTTACAGGATATTTTAGGATCGAACAAGATCGATACCAGTAGTTCTATGATTTTGGATCCGCTTTACTATGCTGGTCTGTTGGGGGTTATTGTTGCATTTTATGCCTTAGGTGTAATCATGCGTCATTTTGACTGGTACGTATATAGAAGAAATTATTTCACTAGTAGATTTAGGTTGTCCTGCGCCTTGGCTTTGGTCTCCGCTTTTATAATGATAGAGAACGATTTTTTCGCAAACGTTCTGACTGTGATCCAGAATTTTGCTATTATATACGTGGCGATTCTGTTAATAACTAATAAATCGCCGTCAACGCGCAAGGTTTCGAGCGATTTGCAAAGAACGTCGCGTTATGGAAGTAAGGTCTAATTGTGATAAATATTACTTTGGTTATTTTCTAAGTCTTTAAGGTCATTGTGGACTTTCTATTGGCTCAAGCTAGGGAGGGGGGATATTTTTGGGTGTCGCTACGGTATAAGTAGGCCACTGCTTATTCCGTTCGGTAGCGAACGCCGCCGGGATTGCGTACGAAGGAAGGGGTGCCGTCTCTCCCACTTATCATTCTCGACCCCGGCGGAAATCTCAATCCGAGAATGAGCAAAGCTCATGAGCGGCGTCTCATCCAGCTGCTCATCGTGCATGCAACCGTTGACCCAAAGGACAGGCATGCAAACTTTTTGTTATTTTCGTTCTGCATTGGCTTGTTCGCTCCTCTGACATGATGTCGCGGTCGGCCCTTGCACCAGCCTAGCTGTGTCATAATGCGGGCGTTTTAGATCCATGTGTGGACGACCTCCGCTGCGCAAGAGCATTTTGGCATTGATGACCTCGGTCGGGTGCATCCATGTGTTCGGCCTGTTCGCGCAGCACCGCATGGCTGCTGGCCCTGATGAAGTCCGCAGGCCGGCTCCCTAATCACGTCATCGCGCTCGAAGCGCTGTGACCCCCTGGGTTTCACCAACCCCCGGTCTGACCGGTTCGTCATC
>NZ_JAPFGW010000025.1:0-18566 GCF_059803595.1 Blastomonas sp. 34TW | reverse complement strand
ATACCCGCCTCAGCCCATAACGATCGACAAACCCTGTCGCTTTGATAGGGTGTTCGAAAACATGCTTTCGAGGGTTTGTCGTACATGCTGGTCGGATATATGCGGGTGTCAACGACCGATGACCGCCAAACGGTCGATCTCCAGCGGGACGCGCTCGTCGCAACCGGGGTCGATCATCGGCATCTCCATACCGACAAGGCATCCGGCGCGCGCGACGACCGACCAGGCCTGAAAGCCTGCCTCGACTATCTGAACGCGGGCGACACACTGATCGTGTGGAAGCTCGACCGGCTCGGACGCTCGCTGCCGCACCTGCTGACGATCGTCACCGATCTGAAGGCGCGCGGCATCGCGTTCCGGTCGCTGACCGAGCAGATGGATACGACCACGCCGCACGGCGAATTGCTGTTCTCGCTGTTCGGTGCATTGGCACAATATGAGCGTGCGCTCACGCGCGAACGGGTGATGGCGGGACTGGCTGCTGCCAAACGCCGGGGACGCCAAGGTGGCCGCCCGCCGATGATCGACGCCGAAACGCTCGAGCGGATCACCGCCGCGCTGGATGGCGGGGCCAGCAAGGCGTCCGTCTGCCGGACCTTCAAGGTGCCGCGTTCGACCCTTCTCGGCACGCTTGCCCGGATCGGCTGGACCGCACCGGCCAAGGTCTAAGCCGATGCCGCGTCGCGCCGTCCTGTCGGACGAGCAACGCGCGGCGTTGCTCGCGCTTCCCGACGACGAAACCCTGCTCGTCCAGCACTGGACATTGAGCCGGGACGACTTGGCCATCATCGTCCGCCGGAGGCGACCGCATAACCGGCTGGGTTTCGCGATCCAGCTTTGCGCGCTGCGCTATCCTGGCCGTTTCCTGCGACCCGGTGAACTGATCCCTGATACGCCGCTCGCGTTCGTCGCAGAGCAATTGCAGGTCGGACCCGAGGTGCTGGCCGACTACGCGACGCGCGGCCCGACCCGGTACGAACAGCTCGATGCACTGCGCGATGCATTCGGCTTCATGCCGCTCAGTCGGCCGCTGCGAACGACGTTGCAGGAATGGCTCCTGCCGATCGCGCTGACGACGACCAGCGGGGCTAGGCTGGCGCGCGTGATGCTGGATGAGTGCCGGCGACGGCGCATCATTGTGCCGGGCATCAGTTCGGTCGAGCGGATGGTCGCACAGGCGTTGCTCGATGCCGAACGCCATGTCGCCGAGCATCTGACCCGAGGACTCGATGCTCGACAGCGCCGGCTGCTCGATGCGCTTCTCCTGCCCCACACAGGCACGAACTTGAGCGATCTGGCCTGGGTGCGGCAGTCACCCGGCAAGCCCGGCCGAAAGACATTCGCCGCCATCATCGAGCGACTGACACTGCTTCGGGCCATCGGGATCGATCCGGATATCGCCGTAGGCGTCCATCCCGAGCGCCTCCGACGCCTGTGCCAGGAAGGCGTGCGGCTGACCGCGCAACATGTTCGGACGCTGCAAGCGACGCGGCGTCGCGCCACATTGGTGGCGACCATCCTCGAAACCATCGTTACCCTCACCGACGATGCGGTGCTGATGTTCGATCGCCTGCTTGGGCAGATGTTCCGGCGCGAACAGAACAGCGCGGACACGACACTCAAGCGCAACCGGCGCACCATCAACGGCAAAATCCGGCTGCTTGCCCAACTCGGCGCTGCCTTGCTCGCCGCCAAGATATCAGGTGGCGATATCGGCGCTGCGGTCGAGGCAGCGATCGGATGGAATGATCTCGGCCGCGAGGTCGATGAAGCCCGCAAGCTGATCCGCCCCGATTCGGTCGATCCCGTCGCGGTCGCCGCGACCAATTACCCCGTCCTCCGACAGGTCGGTCCCTCGTTCATCGCCTCGTTCACATTCGGGGCGGTGCCAGCCTGCCATGCGCTCGCGCGAGCGGTCGCGATCATGCGCGACCTTCATTTTGGTCATCTGCGCAAATTGCCTGCAGGCACGCCAGTCGGCTTCATCCGGCAAGCTTGGCGTCGGGCGATCGGCACCGGCATTCCCGATCGCAGGATCTATGAATTGTGCGTGCTGGTCGAGCTTCGCGACCGGCTTCGCGCCGGCGACATGTGGGTCGAGGGAAGCCGACGCTATCGTGCTGTCGAGCAGCAACTCATTCCTGCCCCCGTATTCGCCAACATGCGCGCGGCCGGCCCCTTGCCGATACCGGCACCGGATACGGCCGATATCTGGCTGGCCGAACGACGCGCCCGCCTCGCCCGTCGATTGGCCGAGGTCGAGCGAAAGGCGGAGACGGACGCGCTGGAAGACGTGCAGCTCAGCTTGGGCAGGCTGCGGATTTCGCCCTTGAAGGCGATTACTCCCGAGGAATCCGATACCGCCCTTGCGCCGCTCTATGCGCATCTGCCCGCGATCCGCATCACCGACCTTCTTGCCGAAGTCGATCGATGGACCGGGTTCAGCCAGTGCTTCACGCATCTGCAAAGTGGCCGTGCCGCGGATGAACCACGTGCGATCCTCACGGCGGTGCTCGCCGATGCCACCAATCTGGGCCATACGCGCATGGCGGAAGCCTGCAATCTCGTGACCCAGCGCCAACTCGGTTGGCTCGCCTCGTGGCATCTGCGCGAGGAAACCTACGGTCGCGCGCTCGCCCGGCTTGTCGACGCCCAACACACCGCGCCGCTGGCCGCGCTGTTCGGGTCCGGCACCTCGTCCAGCTCAGACGGTCAGAACTTTCCGCTCGACCGCCGCGCCCAGGCAACCGGCGCAGTCAATCCGCACAAGGGGACAGAGCCGGCTGTCTCCTTTTACAGCCACGTCTCGGATCGCTACGCGCCGTTCCATTCCACAGTTATCTCCGCTTCGGCGAGCGAGGCGGCACAGGTGCTCGACGGGCTGCTCCACCACGGCGCCGATCTGCACATCGAAGAGCATCACGTCGATGGCGGGGGCGTCTCCGACCATGTGTTCGCGCTATGTCATCTGCTTGGGTTCCGGTTCGCGCCGCGTATCCCGAATATCGCCGCACGCCGTTTGCACCTGTTTAACGGCATCGAACCCGGCCCCGATATTGCGCCGCTGGTCGCGGGCCGCATCGACGAAGGTCTGATCGAGGCACACTGGGACGACGTGCTGCGACTGGGAACCTCGATCCGCACAGGCGTCGTCAGCGCCTCGATCATGCTGGAACGGCTCGGCTCCTATCCACGCGCCAACGGCCTGGCACTGGCGTTGCGCGAGATCGGTCGCGTCGAGCGTACCCTGTTCACGCTCGACTGGATCGAGCAGCCCGAACAGCGTCGCCGCGCCACCCGCGAACTCAACAAGGGAGAAGCGGAAAATGCCCTGAAACGCGCCATCTTCTTCCATCGCATCGGCCGTATCCGCGATCATGCGCTGCAAGCCCAAAGCCATCGGGCGAGCGCGCTGAACCTCGTCGCCGGTGCCATCGTCCTGTGGAACACGACCTACCTGCAAGCCGCCCGGATGCATCTCGCCAACCTCGGCCGGCCGGTCCCGCCGGACCTGCTGCAACACCTATCACCGCTCGGTTGGCAGCATATCAATCTCACCGGCGATTACCTCTGGACCGATCCCGATGCGCCATCCACCGCGCTCAGACCGCTTCGCCAGATGCGCGCCGTCGAAGGCACGGCAAAACCTTAGCGTATATCTGGGTCCGTTCTGTGTACCGACCCCTATCTGCGGAGATTGACGAGCACCAAGCGGCCGGAGCACCGCGAGGACTGCCCCTTCTTCCGCGACCAGGTCACGCACCGCATCACCGAGATCCGCTCTCGCGAGACGCCTGCTGATCCACCCACCGGCTATTTCGAGGTGCTGCGCCCAGCCCCGGAGAAACTGGCGCAGAGGCCCGAGGAAGATGCCAGCGACGATCGCACCCGCCATGCCTCCGTTCCGCGCCTAGCGCGGCTCCTGTGGCGCCTGATCGACGCTGCCGGCACCAACAAGGTGGCCCCCGTCGCGCACGAATACGAAACCGCCTCGATCAAGCTGGAGTTCGAGGCGCTCGGCAGAGCCTCGACCAAGATCGAGATCGCGCCGGGCATCGAGCTCGGCCGAGCGTTCTGGACCCACGCAAATGCGCTTCACAGCCGTAGAGCCTACGCCATGCTGCGCCAGCTCGCGAAATCGTGGCCGAGCGGACACGCGCCACAGGGCTTCATGGCGCTGTTCTCGCCACACGTCCGGGGCCACGTCGTCGACGTCCCCGGGGCCGAGGCGATCCACGTCGCCAACCGCGTGCAGTCGCCCTCCGTGCGCGGCAACCTCATCAAGGGGCCGTTCTTGGTGATGATCGTCGCGGGCGAGTATCCCGAGGCGCACGGCTACGCACCGCTTCGCGCCTACGCTCAACCAATCTTCTCCGGTCAGCGCTTCATCCCGGTCGACTCCGAGTTCGAACGGTCGGTCCTTCGCGAGCTGTTCAAGGCCCGCCGGCTACTGGACGCCGGGGGAGTGGATCTCGCGATCGAGAAGCCCGTCTTTGACCGCCTCACGACCCAGGGCTCATGCCGACCCGACTTCCTCCTCGAGGCACGCTCGCGCCTGACTGGCGAGATCAAACAGCTCGTGGTCGAAGCGATGGGCTTCAGCGACGACGACTACCTGACGTCCAAGGCGACGACGCATCCGCGTATGCGGCTCCTTGGACCACTCCTGACGATCGAGCCCACGGATGTCGAGAAGGACCGCGTGGGCGATCTGATCGCGAGTGCTCTCGATCTCTGAGGCTCAGTTCCAGCTCAGGCTCATGCCGAACGAGACCACGATCCCGAGCGTCACAGGGGTCGACAGAAGGTAGAGCTTCTGCCAGCGCCACCAGGTCTTCGGCAGGAACAGCACGGCGCCACGCACGGACCGCATCTCCTCCCAGGACCGCTCGCGATACAGACGGATTCCGGCGACCGAGACGGAGAGGACCATCGCGATCGCGCAGCACAGCCCCGTGGCGGTGTAGAGTGCTATCCAGTTGATCAACTCGACTTGGGTCAGGTGCGCCATGATCAGCCTCGTAGCCCGCCTCGGGTGATTAATGTCTCCGACCCTTGGCCGGTTCCGAACGGACCCTATCTGTTTACAACAGCATGGTGAGGATATGCTTAACCCCCCACCGCAACGAAAGTGACGCAAGTTCCTCGCATACCGCAAGCTAATGGTCGATAAACGGCTTCGCACGTCCTGCCGATCGGATCGCCGACCCACGTCCGCACGCCGAGCTGCCGAGGCGGTTTGTTGATGAACCCCGGCGTCGTCGTCCTCGTCATCATCTTCGAGGGCGTTCGGAAGGTCACGCTCCACGCGACCGAAGCGCAGGCGTGGCGGCAGCTGATGGAGTTCGTAGACCGACGCTGGGAACGCCGGTTCGGCCGAGCCCCCTCCCCTATCGAGCCCGAGGCGCGCGCGGACCAGTTCTTCCGCAACAACAGCGACGATCTCTACGCCATCATCGACGCCGACCTTTCCGAGCTGCAGGAGGCGCTCAGCTGACGCCGTTCTTCGCTTGGCCTGACGCACCATCCCGTCGTACAATCTAGGCGAGCGGGAGCCTCCTATGTTCGAGTGCCTTATCTTGGGCGACAGCACCGGCGTCGGTGCCGGTCAGGCGATCAACCGGCGCTATGCCCAGCAATGCGACGTGCAGGCCGTCGAGCGTGCTACAGCGGCGCAGATCCTCACCTGGAGGAAAACGGGCAAAGACTATGGCGCCTGTGTTTTCGCCATGGGATCAAACGACCCGGCCGGCGCCGCCCTCGCGACCAAACTCACGAAGATCCGCACCAGCCTCTGCTTTCGCCGAGTCATTTGGCTGCTGCCTTATGCAAGACCCCAGGCTTATACTGTCAGCTCGGTTGCCGCTCGCTTCGGGGACGAGACGGTCGACTTGAACCGTTTTGAGACGCGGGACCGGATACATCCGCGCAACTATTCGCAAGTAGCATCGGTTCTTCTGCGCTGAGCGCAGAATCATAAAAGAGGTGAGAGGGATCGAGAGGATCGGGCAAGCGGGAGTTGCGTCCCGCGGCCCCTGCCCTCACCCGCCGAGGCTCCGGTCCCGGCGCAGCTCGCAGGAGCTTGCGATGTCGCTACACCTCTTGATGATCACCTTCGGCGACAAAGACGAACTGTCGGTCCACCCGGACCACGGCTCCGCATGGGCGGCGCTGCTGGGGTTCGTGGACGATCGCTGGTCAGCCTTGCTCGGAAGCACAGAGGCACCCGATGACGAGAACGCGCGCGTCGACGCCTTCTTCGCACTTCCGGACGCCTTCTACCTGATCGGCGAAGTGGTGGCGTCGCTGCCCGCCGCCTAGCGTTCCTCTCCCTCAGCCAGGTCCATCAGCTTCTCGATGGCCTGCCAGTAAGGCAGCCGCTCCCGGTCGCAGTATTCGACGAAGCGCCCCATCACGCTCACCGGGCCTTTGACGCTGACCTGGTGGAGCTGCTCGCCCGCATAAGCCGACTTCTGCCGGCGCGGCAATGCCGCAGGCGCGGACGGCTTGGAGAACCCGTGTTCGCGCCCGATGTCATCTACCGCAGCCGCGTCTCGGCGCTGATCCGTTCGGCTGCGTTCAGCCCGGGTGTTCGGCCGGATGTCCGAGAGATCGTCCAGCCCAAGTTTGATGCCGTTGCTCATGCCGTCTGCTCCACGACAGCGTTCTGCCGTCTGATTTCCGTCACGACCTCCTGCACGAAGGCGGTGGCATTGATGCGCGCCTTGTCCAGCCCGGTCGCCTGATCGTCGCCGAGGCTCCAGAGCGAGCGGTAGTGTGTGAACATCGCGCGAAACCCCGCGCGATCGTTCAGAGCGGTCTCGAAGGTCGGGATACCCGCGCCCCGAAACTGCGACCTGATTTCCTTCTCGTCGCGCGTCGCGATCGCAGGGTTCACGCGCGTAAACAGCATGCGATACGGGATCTCGCGGCGAAGCGCCCTCCCCTCATCCACCACCAGCTTGATCGCCCGGCTCGCCTGTCGTGCGTCGACCGGCGACGCCTGCAGCGGGATGATGACCAAGTCGGTCCGCGAAATCGCGCGAGACATGGCCAAGTTCGCGGTTCCTTCCAGATCGACGATGACGAACTGGCTGGAGGCTGCCGCCTCCTCGATCTCGTCGATGATCGCGTTGTCTGACGGGAGTGTCCGGCACTCGAATCCAGGATCAGACGTCTCGCTCGCCCACGTCTCAAGCGTTCGGTTCGGGTCGCCGTCGATGACAGTCACCGAGGCCCCGGCTTGGCTGAGACCGCTGGCGAGCACCAACGCCGACGTGCTCTTACCTACCCCGCCCTTGGGGCTTGCAAAGCTGATTACTGGCATGCTCCAGCCTTCCTCGTCATCGCTGCGCTACACTGGCGCAGCCTTCACACGACAGGCGGGGAGATTGCCCGCCCTGACTACGCCATGCCAGACCACACATCGCTTGGCAACGCTATACATGGCAGGGCATGGATAGGATACGCTACTAAGGCGTACTAAATGCTACGCAGGGCTATGCCACCCCAGCCACCGCATGGCAGCGCTACGCTAGAATATGGTAGCCACCGCTATGCACCGCTCGGGCATGCCGAGCATTCCGAGCGGTTCAGCTGCGATGCTTAGGCCTTCTCTTGGTACCATAGTCTACCACTGGCCGGAGCGAGGGGAGGGGGTGCAGAATAGCGAAGGAGCAGAAAAGATGCCCTATACCGCATTGAAACCAAGCCAGGAACTCGTCGACATCGTCGGCTCGCTCGGTGGAGTTTGGCACGGCTATGTTGCGACATGCCGATGCCCAGCCCACGTCGATCGGACCCCGAGCCTGTCGCTACGCCAGGGAGATCGCGGCATCCTCGTGACGTGCTTTGCGGGCTGCGAGGCAGAGGACGTCCTGCGCGAGATTCGTCGCATCCCGGTGACGAGGCGTTTCGAGCCCCCGAAGGCCGACATACGCCGCGGAACCGGGAACGTCGAACGTCTCTGGGAACAGGCCCGCGACGTCATGCAGACGCTCGGCGAGCGCTACTTGCAGCGACGCCACATCGTCGCAGGACCGGCCGATCTCCGCTTCCATCCGCGATGCCCGCTCGGACCCAAGGGACGTACCGTTTTCAAGCCCGCCCTATTGGTCGGCGTGAGGGAGGGACATCGGCTCGTCGCCTTCCAGCGCATCTTCCTCGACCCGGCAACCGCGGACTACGAGTGCAAGGTCATGCTTGGACAACCGGGGCAGGGGGCGTGGCAGGGACGACCGCTGCAAGGTGACACGCTCGCGATCGCGGAGGGGTTCGAGACGGCCGCGGCCTTCACGATCCTGCATGGCGTGCCCTGCTGGGCGACCCTCGGCGCTCGACGGTTCGATCATCTCGGCCTGCCGTCGGCGCTCGCCAATCTTCTACTCGCACAGGATAACGATCCGGAGGGCGAAGCCGCTGCCGTACGCGCAGAGGCTCACTATGCACGTCCCCGGCTCAACATCCGGCGAGCGCCACCACCAGGGCGCATCAAGGACTGGGCGATCGTCCTCGATCGCGAGCAGGAAAGGGGAGGGGGGTCGAGTGGATGATGCTGCCGTTTGGGCGGCCGATCCAGGAGACCCCCATGACCGACCTATTCTCGACGGCCGAGAACGCCGACCGAAGCGCCGCGCTCCTGCTGCAGGATCGACTCCGCGCCGGCGACAGCATCACGCGGGCCGCCCTCAATGAGGCCATGACGAAGGCCTATGGCGGCACCGACGCGCAGGGATGCTGGACCCAGCGCGAGAGCTTCGAGGTGCTGGAGCACGCGCTCGCCGTCCACCTGCGGACGGTCCCCCACGCGCTCCACGCCTTGCCCGATGTTGCCCACGCCATCCGGCTCATGGCGGCGCTACCCACCCAGACTGTCCGGAGCGAGGAGCAGCTCGAATGGCAGCAGTTCTCGACACCGGCAGACATCGCCGCTCTGGCCGTGCTCCTGGCGAACGCACAGGAAGGCGACGTCGTCCTCGAACCCAGCGCCGGCAACGGCCTGCTCGTCGCGCAGCTGCGCCAGGACGTCACGCTTCAGCTGAACGAACTCGACCCGGCTCGACGGGCACGGCTCGCCCACAGCTTTCCCGGCGCGCCGATCACCGGCTACGACGGCGCAGCGCTGACGTCGCTGATGGCATCGTCCGAGCGTCCCACGCTGGTCCTGATGAACCCGCCGTTCTCGCGCTCGCTCGGCCGCGGCGCCGACGACTTCGCGGCCGTGCGCCACCTACAGGCAGCCTTGCGCCGCCTGCGCACCGGAGGACGGCTTGTCGCGATCATGCCCGACTGGTTCGGCCCCAGCGCGCGTCTGCGTGACCTGTTCGACTCCACGCTGCGCGATGTCGCGGTCCGAACCTCGATCCGCCTCGAAAAGTGCTACACGAAGCACGGCACCTCGATCGCGGTCCGCCTCTACGTCATCGACAAGGCACCGGGCACGACGATCCCCTCGACGATCCAGCGCTCGTCGGTCGCCGAGATCCTCGACGCGGTGACGATCGTCGACCGGCTGAAGCCGAAAACGGACGTGCCAATGGCTCCTGTCCGGAAGACCGGCACGACCTCACTGTTCCGTGCCGTGAAGAGCACGCGCCCTGCCGAACCGCGCGCCTATCATGCCCCCGTCCGCAACGAGGTTCTCCCCGTCGATTTCACGCCGCTGGAAACCCCGGCGCCGCTTCTCGGACAGACGGGCGTCTACCTGCCCTATCGGCCGAGCCGCCTCGTGTTCACCACCGCCGGCGAGCATCCGACCGCACTGGTCGAGTCCGTGGCCATGGGCTCGATCCCCGCGCCAATCCCCCATCATGTCCCGCGCTTGCCCGAGCGGACGGTTGCCGAGCGTCTGCTGTCGGCCTCGCAGCTCGAAACAGTCGTCTACGCCGGCGATGCTTGGACCCAGATGATCCCGGGCCGGTTCCGCCCGAGCAAGGAGGGCGTCGGACTGGACCTGTCCGAGGACGGCCGCGAGTATCGCAAGGGTTTCTTCTTGGGCGACGGGACCGGGGCGGGGAAGGGCCGGCAGATCGCCGCCTGCATCCTCGACAACTGGCTGCAGGGCCGCCGCCGCCACATCTGGATCACCAAGAACGAGCCCCTCCTCGAGGATGCCCGACGGGACTGGACCGCGCTGGGCGGCATGACGGCTGACATCCAGCCCCTTACCAGCTGGAAGATCGACGAGGTGGTCAAGCTCGACCAGGGCGTGATCTTCGTCACCTATCCGGCGCTCCGCTCTGCTCGGGGTGATCACACCCGGCTCAAGCAGCTCATCGATTGGGCACGCGAAGACTTCGACGGTGTCATCGCCTTCGACGAGGCACACGAAATGGGCGGCGTCGCAGGCGGGGAGGGCGCTCTCGGCGCGAAAAAGGGTTCCCAGCAGGGCATCTGCGGGGTGCTGCTCCAGAATAACCTGCCCGGCGCGCGCGTGCTCTACGCCTCGGCGACCGGAGCCTCCGACGTCAACAATCTCGCCTACGCCGTCCGGCTCGGCCTCTGGGGACCGGAGACCGCCTTCGCCGACCGCGAGCAGTTCATCAGCGGCATCCGCAAGGGCGGGATCGCCGCCATGGAGCTCGTCGCTCGCGACCTCAAGGCGACCGGCCTCTACATGGCGCGCGCGCTCAGCTTCGCCGGCGTCGAGTACGACATCCTCAAGCATGCGCTGACACCCGACCAGATCAGGATCTACGACACCTATGCGGATGCCTGGGGCATCATCCACCGCAACATGGAACAGGCGCTGGAGCTGACCGCCGTCGTCGACTCCCTCGAGAACGCGACGCTCAACAGCGGCGCCAAGGCGTCCGCCCGCTCGCGCTTCGAGTCGACCAAGCAGCGCTTCTTCGGCCAGGTCCTTCTCAGCCTGAAGATGCCGACCGTCATCGCCGCGGTCGAGGAACACCTCGCCGATGGCAAATCGGTGGTGCTGCAGCTCGTCACGACCGCGGAATCGATCCTCAACCGTCGCCTCGGGGAGCTCAGCCCCGACGAGCGGGCAGACCTCGAAATCGACCTGTCGCCACGCGAATATGTCTAATGTGGAGCTCCACATTATACTGATTACCGGAACTTCCTCAGGCTATGGGAAGGCGACCGCACAGCTCTTTCTCGATCAAGGTTGGAACGTCGTTGCGACAATGCGGGCGCCTGACGAAAGCGTGTTCGACAAGCCCGGGGACCGGCTGAAAGTCCTGCCGCTGGATGTGACCAGCGCTGAAAGCATTTCTAAGGCTCTCGCCGATGCCGTCGCCGCCTTTGGACGGATTGATGTGCTGGTCAACAACGCGGGCATCGGCTTGCTTTCCGCGTTCGAGTTTACGCCTGACACCGTAATTCGGGAGATGTTTGAAACAAACACTTTCGGGGTGATGGCGGTCTGCCGAGCGGCAATCCCGCATATGCGCCAGCATGCGGGTGGTGTGATAATCAATGTGACCTCCAGCACGGCGATCGCCCCGATGCCGTTCGTTGCCGTGTATACGGCCAGCAAGTGTGCTGTTGAAGGGTTCACTGAGGCGCTTTCGTATGAATTGGGCCTGGTTGGCATCCGGGCGCGGATCGTAGAACCAGGCCTTGCACCAACGACCAATTTCAGAACGAACAGCGCCAATCGCATTGAGGGACTGACACCACCGCCATACGACGCCTTTGCGCAACGCTATTTCGCCAAGTTGCAAGACTATCCAACCGCGTTCACGAGTGTGAGCGAAGTCTCCGAGGCTGTTTTCGCTGCTGCGACGGAGGAGGGCGATCGGCTGCGCTTTCCGGCGGGCCCCGATACCGCGTTGTTCGCACAATTGCGATGGATGACCTCGGAGGAACATTATTTGGCACAGATGCGGGCGATGTTCGGGCCTGATCTTTCTGAGTAGTGTTTTCTCTATGCGAGTGTCGCTTCTCCACGAGCATCGTAGCCGCATAATTGGCGCCGTCCCGCGGTTCGCGGCGGCGGAAATGCGCAGTCATTCCCTGTTGCGCAGGTCGCGGCTGAGCGTCGGCCGGCCACTGCATCGGCGGGCAGGCGGAGGGGGACATGCCTGACTTGGCTCTTGACCTCCGCTTTCTCCGCTACGCGATTCTGGTTGCGGAACACGGAAGTTTCCGCCGTGCGGCCGATGCGATGAATCTCTCGCAGTCGACGGTCAGCCGTCGAATTCAGTTGCTCGAACGCAGGGTGGGCGTGCCGCTCTTCGAACGCAGCAGGAGCGGAGTGCGGCCGACGCCAGCCGGCGAGCGCTTCATACGGGAGGCTGCATTTGGCGCTGAACACATTCGCCAAGCTGTCAGCAGCCTAAGCATGGAGAAACGAGGCCAGATTGGGGAGTTGAAAATCGGGCTGATGGCCTCGCTCGCCAGCGGTTTCTTGGCCGACGTGCTCGAGGCGTTCCATTTCCGGTTTCCGAACATCGATATAAAGATCGAAGAGGCGACGGCGCAGGCGACTGCCGCCGGCGTGCTAAGCGGTCGGCTCGACGCGGCATTCATTCCCGGCGAGCCGCGTCTTCCCGGTTGCCAGGCGATGCATCTCTGGGGTGAACCTCTATACGTCGCAGTTTCAAAGCACCATTCCATGGCGGCACGCGTCGGCGTCAATTGGGAGGATCTCCGCGACGAGACATTCCTTGTCGCAGCGGACGTTCACGGGCCTGAGGTCGAGGCGATCATCGTGCGGCAGCTTTCCGGTTTGGGTTTTCATCCGCGGATCTCGGTGCAGCGGGTTGGCCGCGAGAACCTCCTCAACATGGTGGGCATGGGATTCGGCGTGACCTTGGCTGCGACCTCCACTCAGGGCGCCTCCTATCCCGCGGTCATCTTCGTTCCGCTTGCCGAAGGGGGCGAGGTGTTCAACTCAAGCGTTGTTTGGTCGACAAACAACGTCAATCCCGCGCTTAAGCGTCTGCTGGACCTTAGCGCATCGATCGCAAAAACGCACCAGCGGCGGTCCTCAACGGTCCTAGAGGCCATTCAACGGTTGACATAACGAGATGACTGGTCATTTATTAACGTCATGCCACGTCCACCGAATCCAGAAGTTCGTTCGCGCCTCATCGAAAAAGGCGCAGAAATCATCCATCGCCTTGGCTTCAACGGCTGTGGCGTGCAGGATATTACTGCCGCTGCCGGAGTTCCGAAGGGATCGTTTTACAATTACTTCGAAAGCAAGGATGCGTTCGCGGCAGCGATACTCGATGAATACTGGCGCGCAATCGAATCCAATTACGTGTCCATCCTGGAAGACGATTTCGTTAGCCCGTTAAAGCGCGTCGAGAGACACTTTTCGGAGTTGATTGAGTATCATGAGCGACAGAAATTCACGTTTGGCTGTCTGATCGGCAATCTCGCGCTTGAGCTTGCGGCGCAGAGCTCGATTGCACGATCAAAGCTGAAAGCTCTCCTGAGGACTTGGACAGCCGCCCTTGCAAAGTGCCTGTCGGCCGCGAGCGAAGCGGGAGAGCTTCCCCTCGCGCGCGAACCCCAGGACCTTGCGGCGACGCTCATCGAGGCCTTCGAGGGCGCGGTGATGGTGGCCAAGGTCGAGCAAAGCGGAAGAGCTCTGAGGCGATTTGGCACTGTTGCCCTGCCTCGGCTCCTCGCGTGAAAATCGTGTCGTATTAATAGACGACCAGTCACTTTAATACGTCGCCAGCAGATGGCGCCTTCCTCTTCTGAAAGGAGAAGATCATGACTGAACTCTACGCAGATCCCGAAAATCCGGTGCTTCCAAAAAGCACGTTTCAGCTCGACCTGAAGCGAGCTGCCCTCGTGGTGATCGATCCGCAGAACGACTTCTTACATCCCAGCGGTGTGAGCTGGCCGTTCTTCGGCGAGAGCGTTGTCGAGAACAACACCGTGTCGCACATCGGCCAACTGTTCGAAGCCGCGAAGGCAGCGGATATCACCGTCGCCATCTCGCCCCACTTCTACTATCCATGTGACCATCATTGGCAGTTTGGCGGTCCACTGGAAAAGACCATGCATGCGATCAACATGTTTGGTCGCAAAGGCCAGTTTACCGTGGAGGAATTCGAGGGATCGGGCGCGGATTTCCTCGAAGACTACAAAAAGTACATCCACGACGGCAAAACCATCATTGCCTCGCCGCACAAGGTCTACGGCCCCGAGACGAACGACCTCATTCTCCAACTGCGCAAACAAGGTGTGTCACAAGTCATCCTGGCCGGCATGGCCGCCAATCTGTGCATTGAAGCGCATTTGCGGGAACTGATCGAACAGGGCTTCGAAGTGGTGGTCGTTCGCGATGCGACAGCCGGCCCTCGCGTTCCGGAGGGCGACGGCTACCTCGCCGCCCTGGTGAATTTCCGGTTCCTCGCGCACGGCCTTTGGACGACCGCGGAAACCGTCTCACAACTGAAGGGCTGAGACGCCCGCACCTGCGGACATGTCCCTGTGGTCCCGGCATTGCCGGGACCGCATCCCGTTAGCGATCATCAAAGAAGGAGAACGGATCGATGAGGCGTGAGGAACTGACCGAAAAGATATTGGACATCAAGCGCGAGCGAGGCTGGTCGTGGAAACACATCACCGGAGAGATCGGTGGTGTGTCCGAGGTGCTGATCATCGGCGCTTTGCTCGGGCAGATGAAGCTGATCAAACCGCTCGCGAAGAAGGCTGCGGCGCTGTTCGGCCTGTCGGAGGCAGAAGAGCGTATGCTGAACGAGGTGCCATATCGAGGCATGCCCATGCCGCCGACGGACCCCCTGATATATCGCTTCTATGAAATGGTGATGGTCAACGGCCCCGCGTGGAAGGCACTCATCGAGGACGAGTTCGGCGACGGCATTATGTCCGCAATCGATTTCGACATCACGTTCGAGCGTGAGCCGAATCCAAAAGGTGATCGAGTGAAGATCGGAATGTCGGGCAAGTTTCTTCCCTATCGCTACTACGGAAGCGAGCAAGGCATTCCCGAATATGGCTATAAGGAACCCGAATGATCGTTCGCCGGGGCTCCCTTGGGCCCTGCCGACGATCAAGAGGAAGTAACGTGCCGCGCGCGACGTGCCTTGGCGAAGCCGCGATCGGTCGCGATGAAGCGTTCGATCATAGGCGCAATCAGACGTGTTGGATCGGCGACCGGCTGGCCGGTCTCGCGGCCGTGAACCTCAGCGTAAGCGACAAGATCCCGATAGACCGTCGCCGGTAATTCCGCCGTCACCTTCACGGGCTTGTCGTCGGCTATCATGCCGAGTTTCAACTTGGTCACATCAGCCTCCGTAGGGCTCGAGAATAAGATCACGGGTTACGATCACCCGGACCGGGAATCCGGGTCGGATGGTGAGCGTCGGGGCGATGTTGAGCTGCCGCCGGATGATCTGCTGGCCTGCGTCGTTGATCGTGTCTTGGCCGCCGTTGCGGATCGCCTGGATCAGCCGGTCGTCATCATTGGTGGCCAGTTCGGCGCCGACGCTCAGGAGCGTCGAGAGACCGGCGGCCTTGGCGAGATCCCACCAGTGATAGTCGACGCCGTCCTGCAGGCCGGCATAGCCCTCGGCGTCGGCGCCGGGCTGGCGCTCCAGCACGATGCTGCGGCCGTTCGGAAAGATCAGCCGATTCCACACGAGCAGGACGCGGCTCTGCCCGAACTGGACGTTGTTGTCATACTGGCCGATCACGCGCGTGCCCTGCGGGATCAGGAGGATCCGGCCTGTCGGGCTGTCATAAATGTTCTCGGTGACCTGGGCGGTGATCTGGCCCGGAAGGTCCGATCGAACGCCGGTGATGAGAGCGGCCGAGATGACGGCGCCGGCTTGAAGGATATTCGGAGAGGCCGGCGCGGCGATGCGGTCGGCCGCAACAGTGCGTCGGTCGACCGGCGCGTTGAGAAAGGCCTGCTGCCGATCTTGGGCGCTCGGCGTTGCCGGCGGCGGCGCGAGCCCGAGGCTGGCGAGGTCCGGTGGCGCCTGGTTCGGCGTGTTCGCCGTGACCGGCGCGGCATTGCGCGCCTCCGCCGCCGCGAACAGACGGCTGGTGCGGGCGGTCTCGATCTCCTGGAGCCGGCGCTGCTCCTCGGCGCTGAGGCCGGGCTGCGGAGCGGCGACGCCGGGATTGGGCACGGGCTGGCCGCGGTTCTGGGCGCTGACGATCGGCCGGCCGAGGTCGCCCGGCAGCGGCGGGCCGAGCTGCGGCACGCTGCTATAGTCGCGCGGCAGGCCCTGGAGGCCATCCGCCGTGTTGCGGTTGTCGGTTGAATAAAGCTCCTCCGGCGCCCGGCCGCCGTTGCGAGTCTGGAGCGCATAGACCAGCGCACCGCCGATCCCGAGGCTGGCGACCAGGCCGAGCCCGGCGAGCACCTTGCGCGACAGCCGCGTCACGCGCGGCGCATCCGCGCGCAGCCGCATCGGCGCTGCCGCTTCGGGCGCCGATCCGGTCAGCGGCGCGGCCGCATCCTCTCCCTCGTTCCGGTCTTCGCTCACGACGCCGGCCTCCCGTCGGTGCGGGTGATCCGGACACGCTTCTGATTGTCGCCGGAGCCGAACCGCAGCTCGGCGGCAGCGAACAGCCGGTCGACGATCATGTAGTTGGTGCGGACGCGATAGTTGACCAGCTCCGACGTCTTGCCCTCCGGGCCGACGACGAACAGCGGCGGCATCTCGCCCTGGCCGACGCCGCGTGGGAATTCGATGAAGACTTGCCGGCCGTCGTCATAGGCCCGCAGCGGCCGCCATGCAGCACGGTCGCCGGTCACCTCGTAGCGGAAGTTCAGCCGTGCGAGATCGACGCCGGTGGCCACCGGCTGGGTGGCCTGCGCCTCGGCATTCTGCCTGCGGAGCGCGATGAGCTGGTCCTGCGGATACTGCCACGAGACCGAGGCCATATAGGTCCGCTCGGTCGAGCGCAGCTCCATATGGTAGGTGCGTAGATTGGTGTTGATGACCAGGTTGGTCATCAGATCCGCGCGCGTCGGCTTGACGAGGATATGGACCTGCAGCGTCGCGCCGGCGCCGCTCTGCGTGTCGCCGATAATCCAGCGGACCGTATCGCCGGCCGCGACCGGCCCTGAGCCGACGAGCTGCTCGCCGGGTTGGAGCGCAATGTCGGTGATCTGCCCGACGGCGGTGTAGACCTGATAGAGCGCCCCTTGCGTGAAGGGATAGACCTGCATCGAGTTGATGAAGCCGTCGCGCACCGGCTGAATACGGGCGGCGGCGTTGGCCTGGTTGACGCGCGCGGTGGGATCGGCCGGCTCCGGAGCGCGGCGCGATTCCTCGACCGGCTTCATCTGACCGGGCAGCGGCAGCGGTCGCGGCAGCTCGACGACCCGGACCGGCGCGGGAGGATCGACGGTCTGCACGGCGGCCGGAGCGTCGTCGTAGCTGATTTCCGGCGGCGGCGTCGCGGTGGCGCAGCCGGCGAGCGCCGTCGCCGACAGCAGCAAAGCCGCAAATGTCTGAATGCGCAAAGCCGGCCTTCCGGCTTTACGGAAATACGGCTTTGTCATTGCCCCAGCTCCCGTGACCATGAGATTGCGTTGACGTAGATCCCCAAGGGATTGGCCCGCAGCCGGTCGGCATTGCGGGGAATCTGGACGACGATCGTGAGGATCGCGGTCCAGCGCGTGGTGTCGGCGAGCTGGCCGTTCTCATACCGGCGCTCCGTCCAAGCGACGCGGAACGAGTCCGGCGACGCACGGATGACGCTCGAGACATCGACGGCGATCTGCTGGCGGCCGACCTTGGTGAAGGGATCGTTCGAGCGCGCGTAATCGTTGAGTGCGGCCGCGCCGCGATCTGTCGTGAAGTCGTAGGCGCGTAGCCAGTTCTGGCGGACGATGATCGCGTCGGCTGGGATCGAGCGGACCTGCTCGATGAAGCGCGCCAGGTGGAAGGCGATCTGCGGATCGGTCGGCTGGTAGTCGGCGGTCGCAGGCGCAATCGCTTGCGCCTGGCCGAGCCGGTCTGTCTGCACCACCCATGGCACGACGGTTCCCCGAGCTGACTGCCAGACCAGCGCAGCGGCGAAGCCGGCGCTGAGGAACAGCGATCCGAAGGCCATATAGCGCCAGTTCCTCGCCTGGACGCGGGCCGAGCCGATACGGTCGTCCCAAACCTGGGCGGCGCGCTGATAAGGGGTCTCGGGCTCGGGAGCCTTTCCGTAATGCGTAGAGGGTCTTCGGAACATCAGCGGTCGCTTTCAGAGAGGTTGATGGAAGAGCCGCCGCCATGGCTGTCGCCGCTGCGGACGGCATGGACGGTGGTGGAAACGGCGTGGCTCATCTGCTGGGAGCGTTTCATGCGCTGGGCCCAGGCGGGCGGCGTGTTTGAATTGCCGGCGGCGGGCGCGGCCTCGTCTGAGCCGCCGCCGATGGTGCCCATGGTCGAGGAGCCGCCGGTCGCCTCGAAGGCGGACTTGGCGCCCTCCGAGAAACTGGAGCGCATGCTTTCGGTCGAGCGTTCAGCGGCGCGGCGGAGCGGCGATGTTGCAGCGGAACCGGCGGCCCGGGCGACGCCGCCCAGGCCACTGGCCACACCTGAGGCGCCCGACTGCCCTGCGGCGCCCAGGCTGTAGGCGGTGGAAGCGCCGCCCGCGAGGGCGGCGCC
>NZ_JAPFGW010000024.1:0-22255 GCF_059803595.1 Blastomonas sp. 34TW | reverse complement strand
AGGCGCCGTCGCCCACATGTCCCTTCATCTAAACCTACAATGTCAAAGATCTCACCGACAAAAACAGCGGACAACCAGTGTGCCCCGATATTTAAACCGAGGGATTGGCTATCCGAAGATGTTGGCGACCGGTGGAAGTGCGGTGCGTCAGCGCCGCGTCCCGTCCGGTGAGGCGTCATCTATGGCCCACATCGATTCGGGTCAAACCCTTTTTGCAATTTTATTTCAATTTTTTTGGGGCAATGCGTCTGCACCCCGAAAAATCCGGGGTTTTGGCATCCGCCCCCTGGATGCCTATAACAGCCCTGCACGGGAACATGAACGTTTATGGTCGAAGACACAGCCGCCGGAATCGCTGATTCAGGATTCGCCAACCGCGTGAGATCCGCGGTTTTCTGGCGTTCCGGCAGCCAGATCGTCAGTCAGGTGGTGATGTGGACCACCACGCTTGCGGTGATTCGGATTCTCGACCCGTCCGATTACGGGCTGTTTGCCATGACCCAGGTGGTGATGGTGATGCTGGCCTTTCTCAACGGCTATGGCTTTGCCAGTTCGCTGATCCAGCAGGAGCAGATCGACACCTTTAGGGTCCGCCAGGCTTTCGGGCTGCTGCTCATCCTCAATTTCGGCATCGCCGCCATCCAGTTTGCCGCCGCACCTGCGATCGCCGCCTATTATGGTCAGCCCCAGGTGGCTGAGCTGCTGCGCTGGCAGACGGTCATGTATCTCGCGACGCCCTTCATGGCGGTACCCGAGGTGCTGATGAGCCGCGCGCTCGATTTCCGCCGGCTTGCCATCGTCAATTTCGTCTCTGCCTTTGTCTGCGCGATCACGTCGATCGGTTGCGCTTTGGCGGGCTGGGGCGTCTGGACGCTGGTTGCTGCCCCCACCTCCATGGTGTGGAGCCGCGCGATCGGCCTGTGCATCGCGCAGCGATTCGTCGTCTGGCCGAGCTTCGATTTTCGCGGAACGCGTTCCATGATTGGCTTCGGCAGCGCGATGCTGACCAGCCATCTGTTGTGGAGCCTGCAGACTCAGGCCGATGTGCTGATCGCCGGGCGCGCGCTCGATCCGCATGCGCTCGGCCTCTATGCCGAGGCGCTGTTCCTTGCGCAGATGTTCTCCTCCAAGGTCATTCCGCCGCTCAATGAGGTAGCCTTTCCCGCCTATTCGCGACTGCAGGCCGAACCAGCGCGGCTGCAGGCGGCATTCCTGAAAGCCATAGGGCTGATCATGCTGATCTGCTGTCCGGTCTATGCCGGGCTGGCGGTAACCGCGCCCGAAGCCGTATACACCCTGTTCGGGCCCAAATGGGTGGAGATGGTGCCCCTCGTCCAGCTATTCGCGCTCGCGATGCCGTTCATGACGCTGCATGTGCTGATCGCCCCGGCGGTCAATGCGCTGGGCGCGCCCCGCATCACGGTGCGATGCTCGGCCTTTGGCGCGGCCTTCATGCCCTTGATGTTCCTGATCGGGGTGCGTTACGGGGTCACCGGTCTGGCCCTCGGCTGGGTGATCGGCATGCCGATCGTGCTGCTGTTCTGCCTGTGGCAGTCGTGCCCGGTGATCGGCGTGCGCGTGCGCGACGTGCTGATTGCATGCCTGCCGGGCGTCGGCGCGGCTGCCGCGATGGCCGCCCTGGTCTGGATGATGCGGATCGGCCTCAACGGCACGCTCGACAGCAGCCTGCCCGAGATCATGGGCCGGCTGGCGCTGCTCGCCGCCATCGGGGTGCTGAGCTATGGGCTGCTGCTGCGCGTGCTGGCGCCGCAAATGCTGAGCGATGCGATCGCCCTGCTGCGCCGCCAGCCGACCGTCATCGCAGAGGAAGAGGTGGCCACCGCCTGACCGGCGGCAAGGCGGTCAGCGCCGCACGCCGAAGCGCACGAGGACCGCTTCGGCGATCGCTTTCGCATTGGCCCAGGTCGCATTGAAGCCCGATGCGTCGCCATAATAGGGGTCGGCGACCGCCTGTCCTGCGCGTCCGGGCACCAGATCGAGCGCGAGGCAGATCTCGGCGGGCGAGCTTGCAGGGGCGATCCGGCGCAGGCCTGCAAGATTGTCGTGATCCATTGCCAGGATAAGGTCGAACCGGTCGAAATCGTCCGCGCTCACCTGGCGTCCGCGCAGATCCGCAATGTCCACGCCATGTGCGCGCGCCACCGCGATCGCGCGCGGATCGGGCGGGTCGCCGCGATGCCAGCCGCCGGTCCCCGCCGAATCGACCGTCCAGCCGAGATCGAGCTGACGCACCCTGTGCCTGAGCGCGCCATCGGCGAGCGGCGAACGGCAGATATTGCCGAGGCAGACGAACAGGATCGATGGCGTCTTCACTCGCTGGCCCCTTTTCCGCAGCTGACCGCTTCCAGTCGTTTGACGCTTGCGTCACTTCGGGGCTCTGCTAGCCAAGGGCAAGGACGCACACAAGAGACGCCGAAATCGGGGAGAGACACGCGCATGGCTGGGCCGAACGACAATCAGGACACCGCCGCGCCGGGCATCGCGCCCGCCACATCGGCCTCGCCTTATGCCTGGTACGGGCTGTTCATCCTCTTCCTCGTCTATGTGCTCAATTTCATCGACCGGCAGATCATCACCATCCTGGCGCCCGACATCAAGGCGGACCTGGGGCTGGATGATGCCGATATCGGCTTTCTCTACGGCACCGCCTTTGCCGTGTTCTACGCGCTGTTCGGCATTCCGCTGGGACGGCTCGCCGATAGCTGGCACCGAGTGCGGCTGCTCACCGTGGGTCTTGCTATCTGGTCGGCGATGACGGCGGTGTCGGGCTTTGCGAAGAACGGCCTGACGCTCGGCCTTGCGCGCATGGGCGTCGGCGTGGGTGAGGCGACCGCGAGCCCGTCTGCCTATTCGCTGATCTCGGACATGTTCCCCAAGCGGATGCGCGGCACCGCGCTCGCCCTCTATTCGGCTGGGCTCTATTTCGGCGGCGGCGTCTCGCTGATGATCGGCGGGTTCATCGTCGCGGGCTGGAACGAGGCCTATCCGGGCGGCGGTCCGCTGGGGCTGGTCGGCTGGCAGGCGGCGTTTCTCGCGGTCGGCGTGCCCGGCCTGCTGCTCGCCGCCTGGGTCGCCACCTTGCGCGAACCGGTGCGTGGGCTGGTCGACGGACTGCCCACGCCGCCATCGACCGAACCGTTTCGCGGGTTCTTTCAGGAGCTGTTTGCCGTCATACCGCCATTCACGGTGTTTGCGGCGGCCAGTCGAGGTCATAAAGCGTTCCTTATCAACGCCGCTGTCTTCTCCCTGTTCGCTATAATTGCGTCTTTGCTGATGGTCTTGACCGGCGCGACGCTGCAATGGCTGTGCATCGCCATCGGCTATTATGCCGTGTTTTCCTGGGCAAGTTCGCTGCGCGCGCGCGACAAGGCGACCTTCGCGCTCATCTGGGGATCGCCCGCTTTCCTGTGCACGATCTTGGGCTATGGCTGCGTCGCCTTCCTGTCCTATGCGACCACCGCGTTCGGGCCGACCTATGCCGCACAGGTCCTGGGCGAGGACACCGCGAAAATCGGCTTCTGGATCGGCGGCTTCGGCGCGCTCGGCGGGTTCCTGGGCGTGATCCTGGGCGGTCGCATGTCCGACTGGCTGCGTGCGCGCAGCGAATCGGGGCGGATCATGGTGATCGCCTTCGGGCTCATCACCCCGGTCTTGCCCGTGATCCTGGCCTATACCACCGCCAACGATCCGAATTCGGACGCAGATTTCATCCGCTTCACCGTCTTCGCCTCGCTAGCCAACATGTTCGCCAGCTCGGCGCTCGGCGCGGCTGCCGCGACGACCCAGGATCTGGTGATGCCCCGGATGCGCGGCACCGCCACCGCGACCTTCTTCCTGGCGACCACGCTGTTCGGCCTGGCGCTCGGCCCCTATCTCGCGGGGCAGATGTCGGTAATCTCGGGCAGCCTTTCGACCGGGGTGCTCTCGATCCTGGTGATCGTGCCGGTTGGCCTGACCCTGCTGTTCTTCGCCTGGCGGATGGTGCCGCTGGCCGAACGCACCGTGGTCGAGCGCGCGCGGGCGGCTGGCGAGCCGGTGTGACGGACCGTCTCGAGGTCATGCCCGGTCTCACCGGATCGGACCCGATCGCCTGTGGTGCCACATATAACCGTGTTGAATTCCGGAGGAGGCAACGGTAACGACGCTGCTCCATGGCCCGTTCAGGGTTGAATTCTGGGCAGCCCGACGCTGCGCAGCACAGTTCGGGAAGCTGACCGATACATGACCCATGCCTTTCACCCCACCAGCCTGCGCGAATACGACATTCGCGGGATCATCGGCGAAACGCTTGGCGAGGCGGATGCCTATGCGATCGGACGCGGATTTGCGACGCTGATCGCGCGCGCGGGCGGCAAGTGCGTGGTGGTCGGCTATGACGGCCGTGTCAGTTCGCCGGTGCTCGAAGCGGCGCTGATCAAGGGGCTGAACGACAGCGGTATCGATGCGATCAGCGTCGGCATGGGCCCCACCCCGATGCTCTATTATGCCGAGTCAGTGCTGGAAGAGGCGGATGGCGGCATTCAGATAACCGGCAGCCACAACCCCGCCAATTACAACGGCTTCAAGATGGTCTTTCAGGGCCTCCCGTTTTTTGGGCAAGATATCCGCAAGCTGGGCGAGATGGCGGCAGTCGGCGACTGGGCCGCGGGCACCGGCAGCGCGCGGCAGATCGATATTCTCGACCGCTATGTCGACCGGCTGGTCGAGGATTTCGGCGGCACCGCCGCGCGCATCGGCTGGGACTGCGGCAATGGCGCGGCGGGTCCGGCGGTGGAAAAGCTGGTCCAGCGCCTTCCGGGCGAGCATTTCACCCTGTTCACGGACGTTGACGGCAATTTTCCCAATCATCATCCCGATCCTACCGAGGAAAAGAATCTCGCCGATCTGAAGGCTCTCGTCGCGGAAAAGCAGCTCGATTTCGGAGTGGCTTTTGACGGGGATGGTGACCGGATCGGTGCGATCGACGGCCAGGGCCGCGTGATCTGGGGCGATCAGCTGCTCAGCATTTACGCCGAAGTGGTGCTGAAAGACCTGCCCGGCGCGACGATCATCGCCGATGTGAAGGCCAGCCAAGCGCTGTTCGACCGGGTGAGCGAGCTTGGCGGCGAACCGCTCATGTGGAAGACCGGCCACAGCCTGATCAAGTCGAAGATGAAGGAGACCGGCTGTCCGCTCGCAGGCGAGATGAGCGGGCACGTGTTCTTCAAGCATCGCTATTACGGTTTTGACGATGCGCTCTACGCCGCTGTCCGGCTGATCGAGGCGCAGACGCTGCTCGGCAAGAGCGTGACCGAGATGCGCGGCGCGATGGCGCCGATGATCAACACCCCTGAAATGCGCTTCCAGGTCGACGAGACGCGCAAGTTCGCGGTGGTGGACGAGGTGCTCGAACGACTCTCGGCCGCTGGCGCCAATGTGAACGCGACCGATGGCGCACGCGTCAACACCGAGGACGGCTGGTGGCTGCTGCGCGCATCAAACACGCAGGACGTGCTCGTCGCGCGCGCCGAAGCGCGCAGCCAGGAAGGCCTTGATCGGCTGATGG
Source organism: Blastomonas sp. 34TW (assembly GCF_059803595.1). NCBI lineage: Bacteria > Pseudomonadati > Pseudomonadota > Alphaproteobacteria > Sphingomonadales > Blastomonadaceae > Blastomonas > Blastomonas sp. 34TW. Next base: position 16,689 of record NZ_JAPFGW010000024.1, on the reverse strand, counting down.
CGCAGATCGACGATCAGCTTGCGGCCTCGGGCCTGAAGCGCGGCCCCCAGGCGGGGCATTGATCGCCATGTCGGCAAGGGCGAGCGAAGCGGTCGACGCGTTCAAGAGCCGCCATGCGGTGCTGGTCACCGGAGGTGCGGGCTATATCGGCAGCCATGCCGTGCTGGCGCTCAAGGATGCGGGCTGGAAGGTCGCGGTGATCGACAATCTCGTCACCGGCTTTCGCTGGGCGGTGCCCGAGGGCGTCGCGTTCTACGAGGGCGACATTGCGGATGGCGAGCTGGTCGCGCGGATCATCGCCGAACAGCAGATCGGTGCGATCCTGCACTTTGCCGGCTCGATCATCGTGCCCGAATCGGTGAGCGACCCGCTCAAATATTACAGCAACAACACGGTAAAGAGCCGCGCACTCATCGAATCGGCGGTGCACGGCGGGGTGAAGCATTTCATCTTCTCCTCCACCGCTGCGACCTATGGCACGCCCGAAGGCGATGGGCCGATCCCCGAGAACGCCCCGCAGCAGCCGATCAATCCCTATGGCACATCCAAGCTGATGACTGAGTGGATGCTGCGCGATGTCGCCTTCGCGCATGATTTCAACTATTGCGCGCTGCGCTATTTCAACGTGGCGGGCGCCGATCCGCAGGCGCGCACCGGCCAGTCGACGGCAGGTGCGACCCACCTGATCAAGGTCGCGGTCGAAGCCGCGCTCGGCAAGCGCGACAGTGTGGCGGTGTTCGGGACCGATTTCGACACCCCCGACGGCACCGGGGTGCGCGACTATATCCATGTCAGCGATCTGGCGAATGCGCATGTTCTGGCGCTCGAGGCGCTGATCGAGAATCCGTCCGAGAGCCACCGGCTCAATTGCGGCTATGGCCATGGCTATTCGGTGCTCGAGGTGCTCGACGCTGTCGACCGCGTCACCAATCTGAAGATCGAGCGCGTGCTGTCTGACCGCCGCGCCGGCGACCCCGCCGCGCTCACCGCCGACAGCAGCGCGATCCGTGCGCGGTTCGGCTGGCAGCCTGCCTTTGACGATCTCGACACCATCGTCACCCATGCGCTGGCCTGGGAACGCCGCCTCAGCGAACGGGCCGGGTGAGCATGGCAGCGCTGTCTGCCTGCAAGCTCGCCACGCGCCAGGTCGAAAAGCCCTGGGGCCGTGCGGTGCTGCCTGCCCCGTTCCGCAACCCGGGCAGCGAGAAGATCGGCGAAATCTGGTTCGAGGCGGAAACCGGCCCGGCGCTGCCGCTGATGGTCAAATATCTGTTCACCAGCGAGAAGCTGTCGATCCAGGTGCACCCCAGCGATGCCGAGGCGCAGGCCATGGGCCTGGCCAGCGGCAAGGAGGAGTGCTGGCTGGTGCTCGATGCCGAGCCGGGCGCGTGCCTGGGCATCGGCACGCTTCGCCCGCTCGGAGCCGACGAATTGCGCGAGGCCGCGCTGTCGGGCGAAATCGAAGCACTGATGGACTGGAAGCCGGTCACGCGCGGCGATTTCTACTATATCCCGGCAGGGACTGTGCACGCGATCGGAGCGGGCGTGAACCTGATCGAGGTGCAGCAGAATGCCGACATCACCTATCGGCTCTATGATTACGGTCGCCCGCGCGAGCTGCATCTGGACGATGGCGTCGCGGTCTCGCGCGCCGCTCCCTATCCCGCCCAGCTGCATCGCAGGGTGGATTTCGCGGCCGACCAGCTGCTGGTCGATGGGCCTTTGTTCTCGCTGCTGCTCACCGGCGATTCCGCGGCGCGGCTGGACGGCGCAGGCCCGCTCACGGTGATTCCGGTCGAGGGCAGCGTTCGGGTCGAGCAGCCCGAGGGCATGCTGACCATCGCTTCCGGTGAATGCCTTGCCATCGATCCCGACAGCCGCTTTACCGCCAGCCTTGGCGCGCGGCTGCTGCTTGCGCGCGCGCATTGAAGCGAGACCCCCATGACCCAGATCATTCCCGTCATCCTATCCGGTGGATCGGGCACGCGGCTGTGGCCGCTATCGACCGATCAGAGCCCGAAACAGTTTCTCGCGCTCGCCTCCGACCGGACGATGTTTGCCGATACGCTGGCCCGCGCTGGCGATTCAACCCGCTTTGCCGCCCCGCTGATCATCGGGGCCGAACGGCATGCCGCGCTTATGGAAGCCGAGCTGGGCGATGAGGCGCATGAGGGGGCACGCATCATCCTCGAGCCGAGCGCGCGCAACACCGCGCCGGCGATCGCGCTCGCCGCGCTCGCAGCGGGCGGGGGCGATGCGGTGATGCTGGTGATGCCGAGCGATCATGTGATCCTGGATCTGCCTGCCTTCCTGGCAGCAGTCGACACCGCGCTACCGGCGGCGCGCGATGGCTGGCTGGTGACCTTCGGCATCGAACCCTCAGGGCCCGAAACCGGCTTTGGTTATATCCGCATGGGCGAAGGGCTCGATCACGTCCCAGGCGTGCGCAAGGTCGACCGCTTTATCGAGAAACCGGCGCGCGACAAGGCCGAGGCGATGCTCGCCGAGGGCAACCATTCGTGGAATGCCGGCATCTTCCTGATGCGCGCCGATCGCTATTTGGAGGAACTTGCGCACCATGGGTCCGCGATAGACGCCGCTGTACGCGCCGCGCTCCAGGGCGTGGATTTCGCACCCAGGCTCATCCGGCCCGATGCCGAGCGCTTTGCCACTTGTCCGTCGGATTCAATCGATTATGCGGTAATGGAGCGCGCCGATCGGGTGGCGATCGTTCCCGTTTCCTGCGGTTGGTCCGATGTCGGGAGCTGGGATGCGCTGGCCGAGATCATCGATCCCGATGCGCAGGGCAACACGGTGTCCGGCGACGCAGTGCTGATCGATACGCGCGGCTGCCATGTCCATGCCGACGGGATCACGGTCACTGCCTTAGGGATCGAGGACCTGATCGTCATCGCCACTGGTAGCCATGTGATGATCTTGCCTAAGGGCCGATCGCAGGATGTCAGGAAGATCGTGACGGAGTTGAATACCCGAAATTGAATCTGATACACACACCATAAATTTGGGTCAACGATTCTAACGTCATCTGTCACAATAATTGACTGAAACGAATTGAGACATAAGGCACTCCAGCCTTGCGCAGGACGCTCATTACTAGACATTTTCTTGGTCGTCGATCGCGCCTTGCTCAGGATTTCCAACTGCAAGAACATCATCCACCTCAAAAAATAGCGATATTACAACGAAACTTTATAATTCCAATCGTATTAAATTATTACACCGGCAAATTGATTGCAAAATAAGATGTATTAACGCTGAACAATCAGAATAAACATAATAGGCGAATTACACATTTGAGGCATCAAAATCAAAATATTCTGGCTTAGTTGCTCATCCACTCTCCCCTAAGGCTCGGGCTCTGGGCACCCCGGCAGTTAATTCAAGCACTACGAGAACGTTTCCGTACTATTTCGCTTAAGAATATTCCATCCAACGTAATGTAACTTTGCACACTCGCAAGCAATGCGACAGCGAGAGAAATCTAGTTTTCGAACCGTAGATCGATAACGAACGGATGCTCCTGCGGGAAAACCAACAAAATATATGGAGATTTTACATCCGTATCTTTGAATGATAAATCTCCCGAACCAAGGGCCGAGCTCTTGCCACGGCATCTGATTCCGGATCGGGTTCGAGAGGGCCGCATCGGGCCGCCCCGAGATTAGGCCAAAGCGTAGATGTGAAGCGGCTGGTCGCCCACAATAATCCAGGATAGGTTAAAGTAGACAATTTTGAATAACAATGACGACAGGAAAATCTTTGAATCGGTTGCAAAAATTATTTAATGATCAAGGAACCTTAAACGCAAGTTTGCAAAGTAGCACTTTCGATCGGAGACGACGAAATAACTCAAATTGTCTGACCATTTCTGAATTTTGATTTTGTAATATGCGCACGATTATTTAATATACATGTAGGGGCAACTACAATCATGAAAACCATAAATAATCCGAGCTCTGGAATAAACATTTTGCTATATGCTCCAGTTATAGATCAGAGCATGCTCAAGCAAGGATTTTATTTGGCAGAAACTAACGGCCTAATGAAAGACCGACGAATAAAGAGCGTGCGTGTAACAAACAAACTGAGACAGTTGATATTTGGCGATCATGACGCCGTAATTACTTATTTCTATTCTTACAGTGCCTTCGCTGCCATTATCTCCTTTATGCGACGAAAGGCTATTATCGCCACCGGAGGAGGTGAGCAGATTATACGCAGCATGGCGCCCAATTTCATTGTATACTTGATCCGAATTATTCTTTTTATAACGACTTTACTTTTTGTAAAAAAGGTCTTTGCCACATCATCAACAGATTATTTTCATATGAAACGAATAGCTCCTTTTCGATCTTCGAATATTGAGATTAGTTTCCACGGAACTCCGCTTGCAGATAATATTAATTTAGATCTATTTTCTGATTTCCGTGATAGTTTTCATTTTGTTACAATATGCGGAATGGATACTGTTGAAAATGTAAAGCGAAAGGGTATTTTTAGAGCAATTAGGCTTATTTCTAAACTTCGCAGTATTGGATATGACGCGACCTTGACTATAATAGGTAGAACGACACGCGCCGACATAGTTTTTGAAGAAGCGAGGCGATTAAATTGTGAGTCAGCAATATTTACTACTGGTTACATTTCGGAAGAAATGAAATTTTCTATTCTACGTAGTTGCAGGTACTATATTCAGCTGTCTGAATATGAAGGATTTGGAATCGGCGCACTCGAGGCACTGGCAAGTGGTTGTATAGTTATCCATTCAGGACAGGGAGGTCTGCAGGACAGTATTGCTGATTATGGCATCGTTTTAAAAGATCATGATATCGATAATTTTGATATATCAATGATAGATGTTCAAAGAGTTTATGGCCCGGAACAAATTTCAGGTCATCTAGCAATGTTCTCTGAAATTGGGCGCGCAAAGATACTCGTTGATGGAATTCTTGATGATTAAGAGTCGTACCTTTCGCATAAACTCATTCACGAGTTTGGTCGCAAGCGCATTAGTTTTTTTTGCGAACTTAGCCATTCCGGCAGTTCTAGCTAGAACTATTAGCGTTGGCGATTATTCATACTACAATATTGTTATTTCTGTTTTGCCATTTTTGTTGGTATCCTCGTTTTCTTTAAGAAGCATAGCTGGCAGTGCATTAATTTTCATTAACAAGAATTCCAGTGGCGCCAGCCAGTTGCGCGCTTGGTTTTTGATAGTTGCTACGTCCCTTACAATTCCCTTTTGCATAATATTATGCTTCATCATTGTTGCGCACATCGGCTTTGTTAGCAATGATGAAACCTTCCTTTACTGGTCGTATTTAGGATGCACTTGTCTTTTGATACACATAATTGGCGTAACTGTTTCAATATTGATTAGTGGCCCGGCCGCAGCGTCTCACGATTTTATTCCCGAGAATTTATTAAAGTTTGGACCAGGGCTGACGCAGCTTATCACTTTAATTATAATTTATTTTTGGTCTCCTAAACCTTCATTGGAACTCGCCTTCCTCGCCTTTGGTTTTTCTTCGTGGCCTATCGCTATTATTTTGATTGTCATTTATTGGCGTAGGGTTCGTGGTTACTTTTCAGCAGTTAATGTAGATTGCCGTAAGTGCACTATATCTCCGTATAGATTTTTATTCATTTCGATGATATCAATGATGTGGTGGCATTTGAGTACATGGCTAGCGACGTCGGCATCGGTTGCTACAGCTGCGGTGGTAGACCCACAAAAGGCGATTGCTTTCGGCATGGCGTATAATATTGTTGGAATTATTTCTGGCGGCCTGATTGCCGTATCATCGCCCGTAGCGTCAAAGATCGCTTCACTTTCCAAACGTAATTCCTCAGCCGTTGTTGAATTATTCATCAAAGTTAATAGGATGTTTTATTGTTACGTTCTCCTTATGGCTACGCTTGCCTTATCAATGCCAACTCAGCTATACAATTATTGGGTTGGTTCCGTCTATGCTGATGACGTGAGAACATTCGTACACTTGCTCATACCTTCCACTGCTTTAAGACTAGTTATTATCGGATACACCTTATTTGTTATGGGATTAAGTGCCCAATCTAAGCTATGGCTTAGCCCATTTGTTGAAGCCGTATGCGCGATGTCGATATCGATGTGGTTAGGCAATTTATTCGGAATTAAGGGCATATGTTACGCCTTGGTAGCCTCTGCATTTCTACGGCTTATTGTGACACTAACATTCGATCGGTCAATCACAAGAAATATTTTACCTATTAGTTTACGTAATTTCATATAGATGTCGACGCAGGGGGGATTTCAGCGTATATTTCGATATTAGTCAGTTTGGCATCAGTAAGGTTTCAAAATTATTGCACTTATTTCCTCGGGCTCGATGACAGGATTATAGCGCTGTACGCGCAGGGCATGAGCACTCGGGAGATTACCGTACATTTGCGCGATTTAGACGGTATTGACGTATTCCCGGGCCTGATCAGCAAGGTGACTGATGCGGGCTCGATGAGGTCGCGACCTGGCAGCAGCGGCAACTTGATGCGATCTACCGGCGTATTTTCGTTGGTGCCCTGCGGGAGAAAATCCGAGACGAAAGCATGGTCCGCAAGAAGGCGGTCCATGTTGCTCTGGGCGTTTGCGCCGATGGCGCCCTAGAGGTGCACGGTCTTTGGCTGGAGCAAAATGAAGGCGCCCCGTTCTGGCTGCGGGTCAGGAACGAGGTCAGGAACCGCGGCACAGAGGGATATCCTGCTCGCCGTCGTCTATGGCATCAAGGGCTTACCGGAGGCTATTACGGCCGTGTTACCCGCCGCGATCGTCCAGACCTGCATCGTTCATCTGCTGCGCAAAGCCATGGACTTTGTGTCCTGGAAGGCATCCGTTCGGTGAGAGCCGCTTGCTGAGTTGCGCATGTGTACTCAGGACGTCTTTATGGTCGCACATATGGACGCACGTAGGGCAGCATGGCGCGGATAACGGTGGTCTCGGACGTCCGCCGACGCCTTGATCGATCGGATGAAGAACGCATGGACATCCTCTGGCAAGCCTTTGCGCCGGGCGCTATCGTTGCCCTCGTCGCTCGGCGGTATGAGATATCGGGGGGCCTGATCTACATTTGGCGGCGGTTTGAGATGAGGTGAGCACAGTCTGCGTTTGCACCGGTAGCGATCGAGGATGCGGCGGCATTGGAACCACCGTGCGAGCCGGCTGCGGAGCCAGATGCGGCGATCGTGCTGGAACTGGCGGACCTAGAACGGCGGCTTCGGCACCGCCAGCGCTTGTGGCCCCAGCGCCGAGGGCGGTGCGATGATCCCGTGGGTCGCGCGGGTTTGGATCGCAATGGGTGGGGTACACCGATATGCGGTGCGGGATGCAAAGCCTGGCCACCCAGGCGCAGTAGCACTTCTTCAAGGACCCGTTCGCCGGTGATCTTTGGGTCTTCCATGGCCGCTCCGGATCACTGATGAAGATTATCTGACACGAGGGCATCGGCATGTCGCTTCACGCCAAGCGGCTAGAAAGGGCCCGTTTCGTCTGACCTTCTGCGAAGGACAGCGTTGTAAGGTTAACCACCGTGCAGTTCGCCTGCCTGCTTGAGGGGATCGACTCGCGTAACCCGCAATGTACGTCGCGGCCGCAGAGCGCAGGATAGCGTGTAAAGTCCAGCATGTTCGGCTTGATCTGCTTGGCTGGCAGTGATTCACTCACGCCATGGAAGCCGCCGTTCCACCCTTTCCGGTCGATGTTGAAGCGCTCAAGGTAATGCTGGCTTCAGCATTGCCGAAGATTGATCGAATAGAGGCCACTGCCCAGGCCAGAGAGAACTTCACGGGGCGATGATTGACCATCTCAAGCTGCAGAACGCCAAGCTGCGGCGCGAGCAGTACGGCCCCAGCGCCGAACGCACCGAGCGGCTGGTCGCCCAAAGGTGAACTGGAGGTCGCAAACCTCGCAGCCGCTGCCGCCGAGGACGAGCGTGCAGCCGAAGCGGCAGCGGCGAAGACTCCAATCATTGCGCCCTTCGAGCGGCGTAAGCCCACGAGGAAGCCGCTGCCCGATCATCTCGTGTCGTCACTCCCGTGGAGTGTGCCTGCCCAGCCTGTGGTGGCAGCCGGCTGTCGAAGCTCGGCGAAGACGTGACCGAGACGCTTGAGGTGATCCCACGCCAGTGGAAGGTCATCCAGACGGTACGCGGGAAGTTGGCCTGCCGAGACTGCTAGAAGATCACGCAGCCACCGGCGCCGTTCCACGTTATACCACGCGGGACGTTCGGCCCCAGCTTTCTCGCCATGTTGCTATTCGACAAGTACGACCAGCATCAGCCACTGCACCGCCAGGCCGAGCGCTTCGCCAGTGAAGGTGTGCCGCTCTGTGTCTGACTCTGGCCAACCAGATTAGTGCAACCTGCGCGGCGCCGATGCCAATCTTCCACCTCGTTGAGGGGCACACCTTCGCTGCCAACCGGCTGCACGGCGATGATACGAAGGTGCCGGTCAGGGCCAAGGGCCAGACCATCACCGGTCGATTATGGGACTAAGTTCGCGATGATCGACCCTGCGGTGGCAACGATCCGCCATCTGCGATCTTCCATTATTCGCGCGACCGGCGCGGCGATCATCCCAAACGTCACTTGGCGCAATGGTCCAGCATTCTGCAGGCCGACGCCTATGCTGGCTACAGCGAACTCTATGCTCCAAAAACGCGAGGCCGGTCCGATCCTCGAGGCAGGTTGCTTTGCCCATGCGAGGAGGAAGTTCTTGGACCTTGCCGACGTTGAAGGTGCAGCGCGCAAGAAGATCCGCGGCGAGAATGTCGGTGTGGTCTATCCGATCGCCCTCGAGGTCGTGCGGAAGCTCGACGCCTTGTTCGCGATTGAGCGGCATATCAAAGGCCAAAGCCCGACCGAGCGCCACGCTCTTCGTCAGGAACTCAGCGCCCCGCTGAGGCAGAGCTCCATGACTGCTTGAACATCCAGCTTGGCCAGATTTCGGTAAGCGCAGACGGAAGGCGGCGTTGACATGGTTTCAAAGGGCGGCGCAGCAGCGTTTGTATTTTTTGCCTGAGCCGCAGGGGCAAGGATCGTTGCGTCCTGCCTTTTCGGTTTCCATGGCCTGTAGGGTTGCCTTTTTATCCTCTCGCATGAGTGCGAGCTTGCGCATTCCCACCAGCGCCCGGGGCAGCAGCGCTGCATGCTGGTCACGGATTTCCTCAGCGTCGTCACGCTCTTCGAACGGCTCACTGACCTCCATGAAGCCGGCGAGCAGCGCAACGAACGTAGCAGTACGGTGATCCTCGGCGATAGCCGACCAGTAGCTGGGTGCCAGCTTCATGGCAGTCCAGAACCCCTTGACCCAGATCCTTGATCAGCCCTTTGGCCTGGCTCACAGTATCCAGGCATGAAGCCAGGCCAGCCCTTTGCAAAACTGGCTTCGATCTTTCTGCGGTGGGCAAGCGCTTGCCGAAGGGCCTGTTCTATCCTGGCAGGATCGTTGCTGGCAGGCGGTTCGCGCCAAAGACCCATGACCCAGTCGGATGAGTCCAGATGCGGCGTAACTAGTAGGCCCGTCAGATAGCCGTCCATTTCGAGCGGCGGCAACAGGCCCGGATCACGATCGAGCGGCATCAAGATAGCAGGTGACGTAGTGGAGGTTCTCATGCCGCAAGGGCATTATCTTGGGGCGCCTGCCATTGCCTTGGGAGAAGCTCGTCGATCCGGCTGATCGGATGATCGCCGATACGTGCGATGACATCGGTAAACCAGGCCTCGGGCTCGACACCGTTCAGACGGCACGTCTCGACCAGAGAGTAGAACAGCGCCGCTGCATCACCGCCCTTGGGTGAGCCGACGAACAGTCAGTTCCGACGCCCGAGCGCAACGCCCCGCAGGGCATTCGCGACCAGGTTGTTGCTGATATCGAGCAACCCGTCGTCGCAGTATCGGACCATCGCCCCCATCGGTTGAGCGGATAGCGGCACGCCTTGGCCAGCGCACTGTCGGATGACAGCCCGCGCCTCTGCGCTTCGAGCCACGGTCGCAACGCATCGAGCTTTGGCCGGGCCAGTTCCTGACGGATCCGCTTTCGCTCATCGGGAGGTGCGCCGCGGATATCGCGTTCGATCGCGAACGGCTCGCCAATGCGCACCACCGCTTCTGCTGCGACCGGCGACGGGTTCTTTTCCAGGATGTCGGTAACCTTGCGTCGGGCGTGCGCCCAGCAGCCGACCTCGGTCACGAAGCGGGCCGGATCACGATACAGCCGGTTGTATCCGCTATAGCCATCGGCCTGGAGATAGCCACGATACCCGGCCAAGTGTGCCGCTGGATGCTCACCGCCTCGCCCCGGGGTGAAGCGGAACGCAACTGCAGGTGGGCTCATGTCACCGCTTGACCGATCATCGCGCAGATAGACCCAGAAGTAGGCGGTCCTGCTGTCGCCCTGTCCGTTCAGCAAGGTGACCGGGATCTCGTCCCCATGGATCTTGGATGCCTCACAGATATGGGAGAGCAGCCGCTCTCCAAGAGGGGCCATCAACCAGGCCAGCTTGCGCGCCCAGCGGCCCATCACATCGCGACCGATATCCACGCCCTGGCGGCGCAGGATCGCCGACTGACGATACCAGGGCTGGTGATCGACAAAGCGGCTGACGATCAGATGGGCGAGCAGTGCGCTGCTCGCCATGACCTTGGGCAGAGGAAGATCGATGGCCGGCGCCTGCCGGATCTGTTCGCAGCGCCTGCATGCAATGCGGGGACGCACATGGCGCAGCACCCGGAACCGGGCAGGCACATAATCCAGCACTTCCGTCACATCCTCGCCGATGACGGTATCGGTGCCGCCGCAGGCACAGGGGCCGGGACGGTGCTCTGTCGTCTGCCGGGGGATATGCGCCGGGATGGGCTGACGTGATCCGGCTCGCCGGATAGTCCTTGGCATTGCTGCCGCCTCGTCATCATTGGCAGGCGCTGGAGTATCGACGTCTTCGAACATCAGGCGCAGCTGGGCGATATCCATCTGCTCCGAGCTGCGGCCAAATTGCACCCGCAAAAGGCGGGCGAGCCGGTGCTCGAGCTTTTCGATGGTCAGGCCCTGCGCCTTGACGGTGTCGTTTGCGAGCCTCAGCGCATCGCGCTCCCGTTCCATCGCCTCGGCCATCTCCCGCACCATTTTCTGCAGGAGAACAGGGTCTGAAGGAAGGCGATCAAGGTCGAACCGCATGCCCGCAACTATAGCGCAACTGCGACTCCGAACATACAAAAAACGCCGGTTTTCCGGGCGCTTTCTGATCAGGCGAGCGTCGGTACCTGCACCCTTTCGTGCACGATCGCCTGCCGCCAGTCGAGCCCTTCGATCAGCATCGCCACTTGCGCAGAAGACAGACGGACCGCCACCCCATCCTGTGTCCGGGGCCACACGAACTTGCCCCGCTCGAGCCGCTTTGCGTACAGGCAAAGTCCCGATCCATCCCAGACCAGCGCCTTCAGCCTGTCGCCCCTCTTGCCCCGGAACAGGAACACAGCACCGCTGAACGGATCGAGCTGCAGGATATTGCGGACCTGCGCCGATAGCCCGTCAAAGCTCTTGCGCATGTCGCAGGGGGCAAGCGAGAGATAGATCTTCGTCAATGGCGGGAGCGTCAGGCTCAAAGGCCGATCTCACCGATAACTTCAAGCGCCAGCTTCAGCGCCGCCCGGTCAACCGCACGGTCGATCGACACCGTCAGCCGACCCTGCGTACGGATATCGATCCGCCCCGCCGCCGCCGGTTCTTGCGCCGGTTCCGCGCTCATCATCTCCACCGGCACAAACCCGGCCATGGCACCGCGCAGCAGCTGCTTGCGCCAGGTATAAAGCTGGCCCGTTCCAATCCCGTATCGCCGGGCAACCACTGCCACGATCGCGCCAGGCTGCGTCGTCTCCTTCAGGATCGCGAGCTTCTCTTCATCGCTCCACCGTCGGCGTCGCTCAACCCGTATGACCGCTCCGCCGCCATTGCGACCACTCATACGAGGCTCGTTTGACTGCTCACTATCCACCCGCAAGGCCTCCTTCGGCCCTGCCGTTCCGACAAATCACACCACCCAACAAGGCCGGGCTCCGTCGGCGCTTACAGATTTCGCGCAACCATGATCTGGCCAAGGCTATCAACTGAATGCTGCGGCGCTGGGCGGGATTCACCCGGTTCCTCGCCGACGTCAGGGATTGTCTGTCGAACAACGCTGCTGAACGAGCCCTGCGCTGCGTGCCACTTCGACGCAAGTCGTGGCTGTTCTGTAGCTCAGATCGCAGCGGGCAACGCGCGGCCGTCGCCTACTCGCTGATCCAGATCTGCCGGCTCAACGACGTCGTCCCAAGGCCTGGCTCGCCAACGTCCTGGCCCGTATCGCCGACCATCCCGTCAGCCGCCTCGACGAGCTCCTGCCGCGGAACTGGCGGAGCACTCGGCTCGCTCTTGCAGCTTGATAGGCCACGTCAACAAGGTCCATTCTGTCCAAACCATCGGCCTTGCCGCTCGGGACCTCGACAAAACGGAAAGCGAAATCGCGGACCTTGCTCTCGGCATGAATCCCAAAGACGGCCTCATCTGGGTCTACAGTTTGGACACGAAGACGGCATTATGGCTTTCACCATGCAAGGCATCGAGATACTGGAAATGCTCATATCCGAGCAGGAGATCGCCAAATCTTAGCCTCCCTGCGGTCCTCGCTGCATGGCCACCCTGGAAAGGCCGCGAAGGCCTGGCAACGGCGCTCAAGGAAATCTACCGCGCGTCCAGCGCCGAAGCCGCCGAAAAGGCATTGACCGTGTTCGAGGCTGGTTCCTGGGGATAGCGTTATCCCGCGATCGGCCAAAGCTGGCGACGTGTCTGGAGCAAAGTGATTCCGTTCTTCGCCTTCCCTGACGAGGTCCGCCGGATCGTTTACACGACCAATGACATGGAGGCCCTCAACTCTAGGCTTCGCCGGACGGTCAGGGCCACAGGGCACTTCCCGAGCGACGAGGCGGCAACAAAACTGCTCGATCTAATCTTGAACCGACCGAAAAAAAGGAGTGGAAAATGCCACCGCGTGAGTGGTCAATGGCCAAGGCCCAGTTCGCCGTTATCTTCGGCGAGCGCTCCATCCAGGCCATGGCGGCGTCATGTTGAACAGCCTGCTCACACACGGAAATCCTGACAGTCCCACGCAACCACGGTGGCATCCGTCGCACAACTGAATAAGCAATGGTCTGCTTCGCCGCACCCTGCGGGCTCCGCTACGCAGCCCATTGCTTCAACCGCGCTGATGCACAAAACAACCGCACCGCTCTAATCTCAGCGGGAGGAAACTGGAGGTCAGTTCAAGCCCACCCAAGCAATTCCACAGCACAGTTAGCCCTCATAAATAAATCAGCCAATCATACGATGAAACAGTTACCTGATGAGGTCTACGATTCGTTCAACTACCTCATCCTGCTCCGACTCCGTAAGGTCGCTGCCAGATGGGAGACATAAGCCATTCTGGAACAGGTCTTCGTCGAACGCAGATCCGTGGTAAACTGAACCAGCAAAAACGGGCTGAAGGTGCATGGGCTTCCATAGTGGTCGAGATTCAATAAGGTTATCCAGCAACATGAGACGTATATCCTCGCGCGTAACTCCGGTAACCTTTGGATCGACGTATATAGCAGTTAACCATCTTGACGACTTATATCCAACCGGCTCAGGCATAAAACGAATGCCATAGGCAGTTAACCTGTCGTAATAACGTTCGAATATTTGCCTTCTTGCATTGACCCTTGAATCCAAAACCTCCATTTGACCCAATCCAATTGCTGCACAAACATTGGAAAGGCGATAGTTATAACCAGTTGTCGAATGTTCATAATGAGGCGCAGAGTCGCGAGCTTGCGTGGCCAAAAATCGTGCTCGATCCGCCCAGGCCTTGTGTTTAGTTACAAGCATACCTCCACCTGAAGTGGTAATAATTTTGTTGCCATTAAACGAAAGAATTGCGGCATCGCCCCCAGTACCAGCCTTCCGTCCATTTAGATGCTCAGCACCTAAGCTCTCAGCACTATCAACAATCAAATTGACGCCAAAATTGGCAGCAATGAGCTCCAATGCATCAAGGTCTACTGACTGCCCATATAAATCCGTTGGAATGATAGCCTTTGGGAGTCTATGAATTCGGTCAGCTTCTTTTAATGCATCCTCAATGTAACCAGGATCCAATGTCCAAGTTTGACGGCTTAAATCAAAAAACGTTGGATTAGCGTGCAAATAATTGACTGGAAAAACGCCGCCAGCGAACGTCATTGACGAAACCCAAACGTCGTCGTGCTCGCCAACTCCACTTACTTCTAAGGCTAAATGCAGGGCAGCAGTGCCAGATGAGAGCGCAATACAATGATATCCGTTACCTAGATACTCCGCCATTTTTTTCTCAAGGGCATCAACCTGTGGCCCAAGCGGAGCAATAAAATTTGATTTAAATGCCTCAGAAACAAAGCCCTGCTCTAATCCCGACATATGCGGTCGCGATAAAAAGATACGCATATTTAACCCTTATCCAAAATTCTTGCTGGATTTCCCACAACGGTAACTCCAGGAGGAACGCTACGGGTTACGACCGCCCCCATTCCGACAGTGGCTCCTTCGCCTATCACCAGCGGCCCATCATTTTGACCTTGGCGTATAATAGCACCAGTACCAATATACGCATGATCTTCTATTTTTACATTTCCATTACAATGAACGCCAGGTGCAAATGTAACAAAATCGCCAATCACGCAGTCGTGAGCTATGTAAGAATACAAGTTTGCTTGAAAGAATTTTCCAATTCGCACGTTAGACGTTATGGTCACGAAAGGACAGATTATCGAGCCATACCCTATAACCACGCTATCCATCAAAAGCGAGTTATCCGCAGTGATTGACAAGATATTTAGATCAAGCCTTTCGCACTTATCGGCAAGCACAGCCCTAATTCGCCCATCAGAAATTGCTATTGAGACATAGGTATCCTTATCAGCATTGGCAACGAAATTATCAAATGACATTATTTTATATCCATTGACCACTTGGGCCAGCGGTTTATCATCTATAAACACATATTCATTCAAAATATTTTTATGCGGCGACAATAACGGCATCACCTCTCGGCCAAACCCGCTTGCCCCGTATACCCCAATTAGAGCCACTTTAGTCCCCTTTGAACTTTGTCATAGTTACTTCGCCTGGATGCGAAATATCTTTTCGCTTTAAAACCCTTATCAGGGTTAACAAAATTATTTTTGTATCTAACGCAAAGCTTTGATTATCGACATACCATACATCCAACTTGAACTTTTCCTCCCACGAAATGGAGTTGCGTCCATTGACTTGGGCCCAGCCTGTGAGACCTGGCCTAACCAAATGACGTCGAGCTTGCTCAGAATTATAAAGAGGAAGATATTCCATAAGTAAAGGCCTAGGACCAACAATACTCATTTCTCCTCGCAGGACATTATAGAGTTCTGGTAGCTCATCGAGAGAGCTTGCCCTTAGAAAGCTCCCCAAAGGCGTCATGCGCTCACAATCTGGCAGCATGTTACCTTTGACGTCGTAGCCATCTATCATTGTTCTGAACTTGATCATTTCAAAAGGTTGCCCATCCTTTCCTGGCCGAACTTGCTTAAATAGTATCGGGCTACCAAGACGGAGCTTGATCACTAAGGCCAAAATGACAAAAACTGGCATTAGAACAATAATCGCTATTGCCGAAATCGCAATATCACTTACCCGTTTCATTATGCAGAATGCTCCTCGGCAAAGCAAAAAAGATTAGCGTCAAAAAGTGTATTTTATTGCCATAATTAAATCTGCCAAAAAATTTTGCCATAAATACAGATGACTCGCCCAAACTCGCCTTGATTATAAAAGCTCCTATTGCACCCAGCAAGTGACCATTCTCGAATTAATCGTTAATCTCCATCAATATAAATTAATTATAACCAGAAATTGCTCACCATTATGCAAGATTGATTATTATATCCCAGGACATCACGTAACAGAGCCTCACTATATAGTCATCAATTCCATTGCGCCTTGAAATCTAATAGCACATAAGCTATTGCACTAGGTCAGGCATATAATTATTTAGGTCGTTTAAAAGGTATCTAAAGATCTATTATTTAACGTTTTCGGCAATTCAATTTATACGCGGACAATACTACATACAAAAGTAATCATAGGCTGTTTATAGCTTTTTTGCGTCAAATGCAACGACCATGTGGTCACACGGTTTGCGTAAAATTATTCATTGTCATAAACATCTCATCCAACATATTGGCAGCCAATATTCTTAGATTTTATTTAATACGGCTAATATTTTCGGTATGATTTGGCAGCGGTCGGACTGGAAGCTCGATTGCGGTTGAAATGCACACCCTTCATGGACGTTGGGAACGAGATTCCTAACGGCCGCAGGCCTTGAATCAAGGCTTCTTTTTTGGGGGTGACGTGACGCCCAGCTTTCCCCCAGCTGGGATTAGAGCCGGGCGATTGTTGCACTGCTACCCAACTTTGGACCACTCGGGTCTGGAGTTTTCCGCCTTGCTCAGGTCCGGTGGGCTGGTTTCACCGGCTGAGTTTGCCAGCATGATCGGGGGGACATTCCCGATCGCGCTGTGCGGTCGCTCTTCGTTGTAGTGTCTACGCCAC
>NZ_JAPFGW010000023.1:0-27664 GCF_059803595.1 Blastomonas sp. 34TW | reverse complement strand
CAAGCACCAGCGCTTGCACCGGTGCCTTCTCGGCACGCGACCAAATCAGCGCAAGGCGGCCCTCACCGCAGGGTTACGCTGCATCCCGCATTCGCCCGAGTAGCAGACAACAAAAACCCCGCCGGAATGCGCTTCCGGCGGGGTCTTGTCATGTCGGCTCCCCGGGCGTGGCCCAGGGTGAACGCGAGGCTTATTCGGCGTCGCTGTCCACCGCTTCGGCTTCGGCAGCAACCGGTGCCGGGGCGGGTGCCGCCTCGACCTCATTCGCCGCTGCCATCGCCTTTTGCAGCGCACGCTGTTGAGCGCGGAGCGCGGCGTCGCGGCTGTTCGCGGCGATGCGGATGCGCGCCATGCCTGCACCGGTGCCCGCCGGGATCAGACGACCGACGATCACGTTTTCCTTCAGGCCGATCAGCGAGTCCCGCTTGCCTTCCACCGCCGCCTGGGTGAGCACCCGGGTGGTTTCCTGGAACGATGCAGCCGAGATGAACGAACGCGTCTGCAGCGAAGCCTTGGTGATGCCGAGCAGCACCGGCTTGCCTTCGGCAAACTTCTTGCCTTCGGGCAGACGGGCGTTGACCTCATTCATCTCCTCGGCATCGAGCTGTTCGCCCGGCAGCAGCGTGGTATCGCCGCCATCGGTGATCTCGACCTTCTGCAGCATCTGGCGAACGATCACCTCGATGTGCTTGTCGTTGATCTTCACGCCCTGCAAGCGATAGACTTCCTGGATTTCGCTGACCAGATATTCGGCCAGCGCTTCCACGCCCAGCACTTCCAGAATGTCGTGCGGATCAGGCGAACCCGAGATCAGGTTGTCGCCCTTCTTGACATAGTCGCCTTCCTGGACGTCGATGACCTTCGACTTCGGCACCAGATACTCGACCGGTTCGCCCTCTTCCGGGTGGATCGCGATCTTGCGCTTGGCCTTGTAGTCGCGGACGAACTCGATGCGGCCCGAGACCTTGGCAATGATCGCATTGTCCTTGGGCTTGCGCGCCTCGAACAGCTCGGCCACGCGCGGCAGACCACCGGTGATGTCACGGGTCTTGGCGGCTTCACGGCTGACGCGGGCGAGAACATCGCCAGCTTCGACCTTCTGGCCATCCTCGACCGAGAGCATCGCGCCCACGGCAAGCATATAGCGCGCCGCTTCGCCCGAATCCTCGTCCAGCAGGGTGAGGCGGGGACGCAGGTCTTCCTTGGACTTCGCCTTGCTCGATCCGCGGAATTCCACGACCACGCGCTGCGCGATACCGGTGGCATCGTCGGTCTGTTCGACCAGCGTCTTGCCGTCGATCAGGTCCTGATACTTCACGACACCGCTGGTATCGGTGATCACCGGCATGGTGAACGGGTCCCATTCGGCAATGCGATCGCCGATGTTCACTTCACCATTGTCGTCGACCAGCAGAACCGTGCCGTACGGGATGCGGTGGACCGCACGCTCGCGGCCTTCCTTGTCGACGATCGCGATCTCGCCGTTACGGGCGAGCGACAGGCGCTGGCCGCGCTTGTTCACGATGGTCGGGATATCCCGGTACTGCAGCGTGCCATCGGCCACCGCTTCGAGGTTCGACTGCTCGTTGAGCTGCGCCGCACCGCCGATATGGAAGGTACGCATGGTGAGCTGCGTGCCCGGTTCACCGATCGACTGCGCAGCAATGACGCCGACCGCCTCGCCGATGTTCACCGGCGTACCGCGAGCGAGGTCACGGCCATAGCACTTGCCGCACACGCCCTGGGTCGCTTCGCAGATCAGCGGCGAACGGATGCGCGCTGCCTGGATGCCCAGAGCCTCGATCGACGCCACAGCGGCTTCATCGAGCAGCGTGTCCTTGGCGACGACGACTTCGCCCGACTTCGCATCGACGATGTCCTCGGCCAGGGTGCGGCCCAGGATGCGCTCGCCGAGCGAGGCGATGACCGAACCGCCCTGCACGATCGCGCGCATTTCCAGCGCCCGTTCGGTACCGCAGTCTTCCTGCACGATGACGCAGTCCTGGCTGACGTCGACCAGACGGCGGGTCAGGTAACCCGAGTTTGCCGTCTTGAGCGCCGTATCCGCCAGACCCTTGCGCGCGCCGTGGGTGGAGTTGAAATACTCCAGAACGGTCAGGCCTTCCTTGAAGTTCGAGATGATCGGCGTTTCGATGATCTCGCCCGACGGCTTGGCCATCAGACCACGCATACCGGCAAGCTGCTTCATCTGCGCTGGCGAACCACGCGCACCCGAATGGCTCATCATGTAGATCGAGTTGACCGGGGCTTCGCGGCCATGCTCGTCCTTCGGCGTCGCCTTGATCTCTTCCATCATGGCATTCGCGACCTGGTCGCCGCAACGGCTCCAGGCGTCGATCACCTTGTTGTACTTTTCCTGCTGGGTGATCAGACCATCCTGGTACTGCTGCTCATAGTCGGCAACCAGCGCACGGGTCTCGTCGACCAGACGCTCCTTGCTGTCCGGAATGATCATGTCGTCCTTGCCGAACGAGATGCCGGCGCGGCAGGCGTGACGGAAGCCCAGGCCCATGATCGCGTCGGCGAACAGGACGGTGTCCTTCTGGCCGGTGTGACGATAGACCTGATCGATGACGTCGCCGATTTCCTTCTTGGTGAGAAGGCGGTTGACGACATCGAAGGGCACCTTGTGGCTCTTGGGCAGACATTCGCCGATGAGCATACGGCCCGGCGTCGTCTGGTAGCGCTTCAGATACTGGTTGCCCTGTTCGTCGGTCTGCGGAACGCGGGCGATGACCTTCGAGTGGAGCGTCACCGCACCCACTTCGAGCGCCTGATGCACTTCGGCGATGTCCGCCATCAGCATGCCTTCGCCCGGCTCGCCTTCGCGGTCCATCGACAGATAATAAAGACCCAGCACCATGTCCTGCGAGGGCACGATGATCGGCTTGCCGTTGGCGGGCGAGAGGATGTTGTTGGTCGACATCATCAGCACGCGCGCTTCCAGCTGGGCTTCCAGCGACAGCGGCACGTGGACGGCCATCTGGTCACCGTCGAAGTCGGCGTTGAAGGCCGAGCAGACCAGCGGGTGCAGCTGGATCGCCTTGCCCTCGATCAGCACGGGTTCGAACGCTTGGATGCCCAGACGGTGCAGCGTCGGTGCGCGGTTGAGCATCACGGGATGCTCGCGGATCACCTCGTCGAGGATGTCCCAGACTTCCTTGCGCTCCTTTTCCACCCACTTCTTCGCCTGCTTCAGGGTCATCGACAGACCCTTGGCGTCGAGACGCGCGTAGATGAACGGCTTGAACAGCTCGAGCGCCATCTTCTTGGGCAGGCCGCACTGGTGCAGCTTGAGTTCCGGACCGGTCACGATGACCGAACGGCCCGAATAGTCGACGCGCTTGCCGAGCAGGTTCTGACGGAAACGGCCCTGCTTGCCCTTGAGCATGTCGGACAGCGACTTCAGCGGACGCTTGTTCGCACCGGTGATGATGCGGCCACGACGGCCGTTGTCGAACAGCGCATCCACGGCTTCCTGCAGCATGCGCTTTTCGTTACGCACGATGATGTCCGGCGCACGCAATTCCATCAGCCGCTTCAGGCGGTTGTTGCGGTTGATGACGCGGCGATACAGGTCATTGAGGTCAGAGGTCGCGAAGCGGCCACCGTCCAGCGGCACCAGCGGGCGCAGCTCGGGCGGGATCACGGGGATGACTTCCAGGATCATCCATTCGGGACGGTTGCCGGAATCGATGAACGATTCCACGACCTTCAGGCGCTTGATGATCTTCTTGGGCTTGAGTTCCGACTTGGTCGTCTCAAGCTCCTGCAGCAGGTCGGCGCGCTCCTGCTCGAGGTCCAGATCCATCAGCATCTGGCGCACGGCTTCGGCACCGATACCGGCCGAGAAGGCGTCCTCGCCGAACTCGTCCTGCGCGTCGAGCAGCTCATCTTCGGTCAGCAGCTGATACTTTTCCAGGCTGGTCAGGCCCGGCTCGATCACGACATAGCTTTCGAAATACAGCACGCGCTCGAGCTGCTTGAGCTGCATGTCGAGCAGAAGGCCGATGCGCGAGGGCAGCGACTTGAGGAACCAGATGTGCGCGACCGGCGCGGCCAGCTCGATATGGCCCATGCGCTCGCGGCGCACCTTGGTCACGGTCACTTCCACGCCGCACTTTTCGCAGACGATGCCCTTGTACTTCATCCGCTTGTACTTGCCGCACAGGCACTCGTAATCCTTCACCGGACCGAAGATGCGCGCGCAGAACAGGCCGTCACGCTCGGGCTTGAACGTGCGATAGTTGATCGTTTCGGGCTTCTTGATCTCGCCGAAGGACCACGACCGGATGCGCTCGGGGCTGGCGAGACCGATCTGGATCTCGTCGAAGGTTTCCGGCTTCACGGCGGGATTGTTGAATTTGGTCAGTTCGTTCATTTTCTGCTCCATTTAAGCCCTCTCCCCTTCAGGGGAGAGGGTTGGGAGAGGGGCTTTCGCCGAGGGAAGCCTGTGACTCCCCCTCTCCCCGGCCCTCTCCCTGCGAAGGGGAGAGGGAGGGACAATCTTACTCCGCGGCTTCCGGCAGTGCGTCCGGGCCTTCGTCCGGATCGGGCAGCGCGTCGAGCGAGTTCAGCTCGACGTTCAGGCCCAGCGAGCGCATTTCCTTGACCAGCACGTTGAAGCTTTCAGGGATGCCGGCCTCGAACGTGTCGTCACCCTTGACGATCGCCTCATAGACCTTGGTGCGGCCGACCACGTCGTCGGACTTCACCGTCAGCATTTCCTGCAGCGTATAGGCCGCGCCATAGGCCTGGAGCGCCCAGACCTCCATTTCCCCGAAGCGCTGGCCACCGAACTGGGCCTTGCCGCCCAGCGGCTGCTGGGTGACGAGGCTGTAGGGGCCGATCGAACGTGCGTGGATCTTGTCGTCGACCAGGTGGTGCAGCTTGAGCATGTAGATATAGCCCACAGTCACCTTGCGGTCGAACTTGTCGCCGGTACGGCCATCGTACAGATCGACCTGGCCTGACGGGTCGAGACCCGCACGCTCCAGCATCCGCGACACGTCCGCCTCGCGCGCACCGTCGAACACCGGGGTGCCCATCGGAACGCCGTTGCGCAGCAGGCCGGCCAGTTCGACCACGCCGTCATCCGAACGGTTGTCGATCTCGGCATGATATTCGGGGCCGTAGACATATTTCAGCTTCTCGCGAACGGCATCGGGCGGCGGTCCGGCTTCCGGATTCGGATTGGCCTCGCGCCATTCGTCCAGCGCCTTCGAAATCTGCTGGCCCAGACCGCGCGCGGCCCAGCCCAGATGGGTTTCGAAAATCTGGCCGACATTCATGCGGCTCGGCACACCCAGCGGGTTGAGCACGAAGTCGACATGCGTGCCGTCTTCGAGGAACGGCATGTCCTCGATCGGCAGGATGCGGCTGATGATCCCCTTGTTGCCGTGACGTCCGGCCATCTTGTCGCCCGGCTGCAACTTGCGCTTCACCGCGACGAACACCTTGACCATCTTGAGCACGCCCGGAGCCAGCTCGTCACCGCGCTCCAGCTTCTCGCGACGGTCATCGAACTTCTCGGTGATGCGGGTCACGGCCTCGTCATACTGGGCCTTGACGGCTTCGAGATCAGCCTGAACCGCATCGTCCTCGACCGCGAACTTCCACCACAGGTGCTTCTCGACCTCGTCGAGCAGCGCCTCGTCGATGACGACGCCCTTCTTCACGCCCTTGGGCGCAGCCGATGCGACCTGACCGACCAGCATTTCGCGCAGGCGGTTATAGGTGGCACGGTTCAGAATCGCCCGCTCGTCCTCGCGGTCCTTGGTCAGACGCTCGATTTCCTCGCGTTCGATCGCCAGCGCACGCTCGTCCTTGTCGATGCCGTGACGGTTGAACACTCGGACCTCGACCACGGTGCCCGACACGCCCGGCGACAGACGCAGCGAGGTGTCGCGGACGTCGCTCGCCTTTTCGCCGAAGATCGCGCGCAGCAGCTTTTCTTCCGGCGTCATCGGGCTTTCGCCCTTGGGCGTGATCTTGCCGACCAGGATGTCGCCCGGATGCACTTCCGCACCGATATAGACGATGCCCGCCTCGTCGAGGTTGCGCAGCGCTTCTTCGCCGACATTGGGGATGTCGCGGGTGATGTCCTCGGGGCCCAGCTTGGTATCGCGCGCCATGACCTCGAACTCCTCGATATGGATCGAGGTGAACACGTCATCCTTCACGATGCGTTCGCTGATGAGGATCGAGTCCTCGTAGTTATAGCCGTTCCAGGGCATGAACGCGACGAGCGCGTTGCGGCCCAGCGCCAGTTCGCCCAGATCAGTCGACGGACCGTCGGCGATGATGTCGCCTTCGTTGATCACGTCACCCACCTTCACCAGCGGGCGCTGGTTGATGCAGGTGTTCTGGTTCGACCGCTGGAACTTCATCAGCGTGTAGATGTCGACGCCCGACTTGCCCGAATCCACCGAGCCGGTGGCGCGGATCACGATGCGGGTCGCGTCGACCTGATCGACGATACCGGCGCGCTTGGCGGCGATCGCAGCGCCCGAATCGCGCGCCACGGTCTCTTCCATACCGGTGCCGACGAACGGCGCTTCGGCGCGCACCAGCGGCACGGCCTGACGCTGCATGTTCGATCCCATCAGCGCGCGGTTGGCGTCATCGTTTTCCAGGAACGGAATGAGCGATGCCGCGACCGAGACGAGCTGCTTCGGTGACACGTCCATCAGCGTGATGATGTCGCGCGGGGCCATCAGGAATTCGCCGGCCTGGCGGGCCGAAACGATATCCTCGGCAAAGCTGCCATCGTCGTTCAGCTCGGCATTCGCCTGCGCGATCGTGTGCTTGGCCTCTTCCATGGCCGAGAGATACACGACCTCGTCGGTCACCTTGCCGTCGATCACCTTGCGATACGGGGTTTCGATAAAGCCGTACTTGTTCACGCGGCTGAACGAGGCGAGCGAGTTGATCAGACCAATGTTCGGGCCTTCGGGCGTTTCGATCGGGCAGATACGACCATAGTGGGTCGGGTGAACGTCGCGGACTTCGAAGCCTGCGCGCTCCCGGGTGAGACCGCCCGGGCCAAGCGCCGAGACGCGGCGCTTGTGGGTGACTTCGGCCAGCGGGTTGGTCTGGTCCATGAACTGCGACAGCTGCGACGAGCCGAAGAACTCGCGCACCGCGGCGACCGCCGGTTTGGCGTTGATCAGGTCGTTCGGCATGACGGTCGACACGTCGACCGAGCTCATGCGCTCCTTGACCGCGCGTTCCATGCGCAGCAGGCCGACGCGATACTGGTTTTCCAGCAGCTCGCCCACCGAGCGGACGCGGCGGTTGCCGAGATTGTCGATATCGTCGACTTCGCCCTTGCCGTCCTTGAGATCGACCAGCGTCTTGACGACCGCCAGAATGTCCTCGCGGCGCAGCGTGGTGACGGTGTCCTCGCAGTCGAGCTCGAGGCGCATGTTGAGCTTGACGCGGCCCACGGCTGAGAGGTCATAGCGCTCGGGATCGAAGAACAGGCCTTCGAACAGCGCATCGGCGGTTTCGCGCGTCGGCGGTTCGCCGGGGCGCATCACGCGATAGATCGCATCGAGACCCATGTCGCGGCTGTCGGCCTTGTCGGCCTTCATCGTGTTGCGGATCCAGGGCCCTGTGGTGACATGGTCGATGTCGAGCAGCACCAGCTGGTCGATCCCGGCCTTGTCGAGCTTTTCCAGATTCTCGGCGGTGACCTCGTCGCCCGCTTCGATATAGATTTCGCCGGTCTGCTCGTTGATCAGGTCATAGGCGCTGTAACGGCCGAAGATTTCCTCGGTCGGGATCAGCAGGCTGGTCAGGCCATCCTTGGCGGCCTTGGCGGCGGCGCGCGGGGTAATCTTGTCGCCCGCCTTGAACGCGACTTCGCCGGTTGCGGCATCGACAATGTCGAACGCCGGCTTCATGCCGCGCCACTGTTCGGCGACGAACGGGATCTTCCAACCGCCGGTGCCGCGCTCATAGGTCACGGTCTCGTAGAAATAGTCGAGGATTTCCTCGTCGTTGAGGCCGAGCGCATACAGCAGCGAGGTGACCGGCAGCTTGCGCTTGCGGTCGATACGCACGTTGACGATGTCCTTGGCGTCGAATTCGAAATCGAGCCACGAACCGCGATAGGGGATGACGCGCGCAGCAAAGAGATACTTGCCCGACGAATGGGTCTTGCCGCGGTCATGATCGAACAGCACGCCCGGCGAACGGTGCATCTGGCTGACGATCACGCGCTCGGTGCCGTTGATCACGAACGTGCCGTTCGCGGTCATCAGCGGCATGTCGCCCATGTACACGTCCTGCTCCTTGATATCGAGCACGGAGCGGCTTTCGGTCTCGGCATCGACCTCGAACACGATCAGGCGCAGCGTCACCTTCATCGGCGCTGCATAGGTGATGCCGCGCTGACGGCATTCCTCGACATCGTATTTGGGCGACTCGAGTTCATAGTGAACGAAGTCGAGCTCGGCGGTTCCGGCAAAGTCGCGGATCGGGAAGACGCTGCGCAGCGTCTTTTCCAGGCCCGAAACATAACCGATCGAGGGATCCGAACGCAGGAACTGTTCGTAGCTCTCGCGCTGGACCTCGATGAGGTTCGGCATTTCGCTGACTTCGTGGATGTCACCGAAGATCTTGCGGATACGCTTCATCGGGGTCGGCTTGGTGGCGGCCGATGCTCGTGCGGAAGTTGCCATAAACGTGTCTTCGCCTTTTCGTGTCTATCGATTCGGGGCGCACAAAGACGCCAAAAGGCCGCAAGCTCATGAGAACCCCATGAACCGCAGCCTATCGCGTCAGATTATCCCTGAAGCTTCCTTCGTTCGGCAGGTCCGCGCAAACCTGTCATGTCTCGAAGCGTCCGGTGTTGGAGCGCGATATAAGCAGCGCTGTTGGACTTGTCAAACCGCCGCGCACTGCTTTGCGACGGATGACACTGCCCCGATTAACGCGCTATGCTTCGGGCATGACACGCTATCAGCGCCATCACTGGCTGCTTGCCGCCGCACTCGCAGGGCTGGCGGGCTTTGTCGATGCCATCGGCTTTCTGGAAACCGGCGGCTTCTTCACCGCCTTCATGTCGGGCAATTCCACGCGGATGGCCGTGGGCGTAGTGGGCGATGCAATGGCTGCAGGAATCGCGGCAGCGATGATCGCGACCTTTGTCGCTGGGGTGACTCTGGGCGCGGTTCTCGGCAACCGCTGCGAGGTGCGCGCCCGCCTGCCGGTGACGGTGCTGTTCGTCGCCACGCTGCTCGCGCTGGCGGCAGGCCTCGCCATGGCGGGGATGACAATTCCGGCGATCGGCTGCACCCTGCTCGCGATGGGTGCGGAGAACACCGCTTTCCAGCGCGAAGGGCAAGTGAGCATCGGCCTTACCTATATGACCGGCACGCTGGTCAAGCTGGGCCAGGCGCTGGCGCGTGTGCACCAGCGCGAGCATCGCGGGGAATGGCTGCCCTATCTGCTGCTCTGGGCGGGGCTGGTGACGGGCGCGCTGCTCGGCGCGCTCGCTTTCCGCACATGGGGGTTGAGCGCCTTGTCGGTATCGGCAGGGCTGGGACTGGCGCTGGCAGGCATTGCCACCCTGCCCCGGTTCGCGATGGAATAGTTCAGCGCACCACCCGGAACAGATGCATTGCGGCAAGACTGGCCAGAGCACCCAAGGCCGCGCTGGCGATCACCTGGCTGGTCCAGTGGCCGCCCGCCACGACACGGCCCACGCACCCTGCGACCAACAGGGCGACGGCACCCCAGCGAACGACCTGCGCTTCCGGCCCGCGTTTGCCCGCCGAAGCCAGCACCAGCGCGGCAGCGCCTGCGCCATAGAAGATCGCGAAGGTCGAAGGCAGGCCCGACGAAGCGCTGGCCTTGGCGACCTGGACCAGCGCCGGGTCGGGCCGGGGCACGAAGATCAGCATCCTCAGGCCGCGTTCTGCCGCCATGGCGAGCGCAATGCCGATCAGCGCTCCTGCAGCTCCGCGCAAACCGGCAAGCGATGCGGCAAAGACCGCCACCACCAGGGCGCTGACCACGATCAGAGGCCATCCTGCGGTCGATGAAAGCCATTCGATCCAGGCGGACTGTGCCGGAATGATCGCCTGCAGCTGGCGCGTGATGGCAAGATCGAGCGGCAGCGGACCCTGCTGCCAGACGCTCCAGCAGCCCAGAGGCAGGCCAAGTATCGCAAGTGCAATGGCAGAACGGCGCATGTCGTTCGGGTCCCGGGCAAAGGTCAGCACTATCGCCTTAGCAGCAAATCAGGTCAGTCTTGCAGACCTAAAAAATCGCTCTGCCGGTTGGCAAAGTCATTTGGCCGGTAAACGGCGACGAACGCGTGAACGCTTTGTGCGACCCCGAGCGTTTGTTGCATTACCATGACAAACCTATCGCACCCCATTCGCCCGGCAAGGGCCGCGATTGCCGCCGTTCTTGCCCTGACCGCAACCCCGCTGATGGCGCAGGATCTGGCACCGGCAACCACGCCGACGGTGGCGCCGACGCTGCCCCAGGCGCAGCCAGCGCAGCCCTTGGTGCCAACGACGGCGCTTCCGGGCATCAGCGCACCGGTGGCCACGACACAGGCCCCGACCGTCCAGGCCCAGCCGCCCGTTGCAGCGCTGCCTGGCACGCCGCTGGCGAGCCCCGTTGCTCCGCCCGCCGTGACGGATGTGCCGGTGGCTGCGATCGCACCGACGGCCGAGGTGGAAGCGGCCCCCGCTCCGCGAGCAGCCCGCCCCCAGACAGCGGAACGCGCAGCACCGCCGCGCCTGGCCCAGGCCGAGCCCGCCAATCCGAGTCCTGCGACCGGCGCGGAAATTGCCGATCCGGTTGAAACCCTGGCAGGCGAAGATTTGACGGCGATTCCTCCGATGACCAATGGTGGCACCGTTACTGAAACGCCGACATCCGAAGTGACGGCTCCCCCGCCCGCACCGGCCGAAGGCGATGGCGAGGTCTGGGGTTGGATGGCCGCCCTGCTGGCAGCGCTGGGCGTGGGAGGTGGCGCGATCGCGCTCCGCCATACCCGGACGCGCAAGAGCGCCGCGATGATGGCCGCAGCGCGCGCGGAAGATGTGGAATATGATCGCCGCCTTGCCTCGCCGCATGCGCGTCCGCCGGTAGCACCGACCATGGCGGCTGCCGCTCCCGCGACGGCGAGCTTCGCGCAGCCGGTGACCCATCCCGCGCCTGCCCGGCCTGCCTCGCGCACGGGCAATCCGGACAGCCCGATCGACCACCGCCGCCTCGAAGCGCTGATCGCGCAGCGCCCGAACCGCGACAACCCGTTCAAGACCCGCGCCAACCGCAAGCGCCGCGCGCTGTTCCTGATGCGCCATGGTTACGGCATGCAGAGCGCAGCCTGATAACAAGAATGGAACGACACCTGCGCATATCGGGGAGGCGGCGATCCGCCTCCCCTTTTTTTGGGCGCTTTTTTGCGTCAGGCTGAGCGATAGCGCGCCAGCCAGTGCGCATAAGGCGCGGGCAGCGTCCAGCTGGCATTGTCGACGCCGAGTTCGCGTGCGGCCTGATAGGGCCAGTGCGGATTCTCGAGCAGAGGGCGGCCCATCATCACCAGATCGACATCGCCATCGGCGACCATCCGATTGGCGTTTTCGGGCGTGCCGATGTACCAGCTGGTGGCATTGGGCAGGCCCGTCTCCTCGCGCACCCGGCGCGCGATCGGCGCCATGAACGCCGGACCCCAGGGGATCTGCGCGGCAGGCGTCGAAAAGCCGATGCTGACATCGATGAAATCGAGCCCGCGCGCCTTCATCTCGCCCACCAGAGCGACCGATTCCTTGAGTGTCTCCTCGTCATGGCCGTCATATTCGAGCACGCCGAAGCGCGCCGAAAGCGGAAGATGCTCGGGCCATACCGCGCGCACCGCTTCGAGCGTTTCGAGCAGGAAGCGACCGCGATTTTCGGCGCTGCCGCCGTACTGGTCGGTGCGCTGGTTCGAATGGCGCGACCAGAAGCTCTGCGCGAGATAGCCATGCGCAAAGTGCAGCATCAGCCATTCGAAGCCCGCATCGCGCGCGCGGATCGCCGCGGCGACGAAATCGGCCTTCACCCGCTCGATATCGTCCAGCGTCATCTCGCGCGGGGTGCGGTTGAGGCCACCGCCGAACGCAACCGCCGACGGCGCGATCGGCTCCCAGCCGCGCGGATCGCCTTCGGCGATATGGTCGTCGCCCTCCCAGGGCACATTGGCGCTGGCCTTGCGCCCGGCATGCGCGATCTGGATGCCGGGGACAGCGCCCGCTTTCTTGATCTCGGCGACGATCGGCGCGAGCGCATCGCGCTGTTCGTCGTTCCAGATGCCAAGGCACGCGGGCGTGATCCGGCCTTCGGGCGACACGTGATAGGGAACAAGAGAACCTAGAGTCCGGGATCATGCGGGGTTAACCGGGATCTGACCTGAAACCCGTGGGAATTCGGGGCTGTTCGGTGGGATCGGTCGGGGCCGCGTGGCATTCGATGAAACAGGTCTCGCGACGCCAATCGGCATTTTGGAACAAGACATCCTAGAGTCTTTGCCTGACGCGTGAGAACCCTCTCAGCCCCGAAAAATCGGCAGATGAGAGGGTTCTTACGACCGCCATGCACCGCTGCTATCGCTCCCCAACTTGGCGGAACTCCAAACATGGCTTTTCTGTCGGGCCATTCGGCCCGAGCGCCGGAAATCCGGGGTATCCTGAAGCCGATGCGGCGCGATGGCATGGCAATCAACTTTCACGTTTGGAACAAGACATTTTAGAGCACTGAAATTGCATCAGCCTGGGGCGGTGATGATGAGCTCTCGCACCTTGCCCGACCTGTCACCACCCTGAAGCGAATAGGTCGTCTCCACTGGCTCGATCGCGGCCCAGCTAAAGATATCGCGGATCGCCGGTGCGTCATTGATCGAAAGGACGAACCTGCCGCGCAGCTGCTGCAGCACCTCACTCATCCGATTGAAATCGTCCTGTGAAAACACGCCTGCGCCATAGTCAGTCTCGCTGCCGAAATAGGGTGGATCGAGATAGAATAGTGCATGCGGCCGGTCATAGCGCGCTATCAGGGCAGGCCATGGCAAGCGCTCAATGACGACACCAGCCAGCCGCTCGTGGACCTCCTCCAGCATCGGAACGAGCTTTGTGAGGTTGAAGCTGGCCCCTTGCGTGGTTTGAACGCCGAAGCTGCGGCCGACCACCTTGCCACCGAAAGTGAGCCGCTGAAGGTAGAGGAACCGCGCTGCGCGCTCCAGGTCCGTCAGGGTGTCCGGATTGACCTTGAGCAGCCTGTCGAACTCGGCCCGGCTCGCGATCTGCCATTTGAGCACGTCGAGAAACTGCTGATAGTGGCGTTGCAGCAGCCGAAACAGGTTGGTGACGTCCGCCGAGATGTCGTTGATGACCTCGGCGGTCGGCCGGGCCGTGCGCCGGAAGAAAATGCCACCCATGCCAACGAACGGCTCCGCATATAGTGCGTGGGGGATGCGCGCGATCCGATCGATGACGCGGCGCGCGAGGTTGCGCTTGCCGCCTATGTATCCGGCCAAGGGCTTTGCGGGCATTACAGGTGCCAGGCCGGTGTTCAGTGTTTGCGAGTCCTTCATGTTTCGTACCTAGATGGCCCCTGTCCGAGCACGGACGGGGGAACGGAGCGCCGACCGGTCGGCGCAATGTGCAGGGTCACGTCCTGCGGCAACGGGCGTTACCGCGCCCGTTGCCTCCCTCTTATCGAGAGAGGCTAAATCCAGTCGGTGACGGCAAGCTCCCAGCGCGTGCGGCGCGGATCGCGGCGATCGTACGGGCGGAAGCGGTCAAACAGACCATAATGGATGCGGTGCCGCAGCGCCGGAGTGCGATCCGGGTCTTCCACAACGAGAATGGAACGTGTTTCGCCGCTCTCAAGCGCCAAGGCGTAAAGCTCCTCGACCTCGTCCGGCGCCAAATCGCCAAGGGTCCAAGAGAAGGAGCCCTTTCGTGCACCCTCGACGATCGCGAAACCTCCTGTCGGCAGAGGCGTCGCGGTGCCCGAGTCAATTACGCGGCGGCCAGCGCCCCACTCGTGCGAAAATTGAGCCTGAAAGGCGTTGCCGCCCAGCACAACTCCAGCTGAGATCGCAGGATTGCCAGACGGCTGTGTCAAAGTGATCCGGAGATAGCGCAGCGTGACCGCCTCACCGTGCCACAACGCGTGGCTGATGGCCGAAAATCGGCCATTGGCATCGGGCACCCGGAGCGTTGTGTGCGACTGAAGCGTGACGCTGGTATAGCCCGACGTGCCGCCCGTGATCGACCAGGTTGCACCTACGGCTGCGCCGGTGAGATAGCCCAGGAAAACAGTATCGACCGTGATGACGCCCCCGAAATCGATGTCGATCGATGCTGGCGAATTGACCGCGCTATCGGCCCACGCGTCGCGCGGGTCAGCCGTCAACAAGGCTGCCACGTCGCTGCCACGCGACGCTGCGATCGCAGCAATCGAAGCGGGTACCAGGATGAGCAGATTGGACATCACAGCCGCCTCAACACGATGACCTTGGACAGGCCAGTTGCCAGATCGTCCTCGGCGGTCAGCACGAACACATCAGACCCTTGCTCATAGCCGAGCCGATCGCCCGTAATGGTGATGACCTGCCCGATATGCTGCCGGAATTCTCCGCTCAGCATATGCTCATCAGCGACAAGCGGCCCGCCGAGGAAACTGTTCTGGCGGGCCGCTTCAGAGACAGCATCGGCGAGGTTCGCCAGCGCCGTCATCCTCTCGGTTTCGACCGCGCTATCACCCCAGCGATTCGCGAGCACGGAACTCTGGCCGACATGCCAATAGCCTTCAGCCATCAGCCATTGGGCAAAGAGCGGATCGACGCTCACGCGGCCTCCAGCGAGGCAAGCCGTGCTTCGAGGATTGCGATGCTGCCTTCCAGCTCCGCCTGCATCGCCGCCTGGGCCGCGATCAGCCAGAACGCCAGCTGGTCGGGCCGCACGCCGTAGCGGTCGCCCGCTTCCAGCGTGACGCGGGTTTCGCCGGTTGGGCGCATCTCGGTTTCTTCATAGGCCTCGTCGACCTCGACCATGGCGGGCTGGCCAGTGGCGGGATCGAGCAGCGTGCTGGGCCGCATGACCTTGCGCGTCTTGGGGACGGTGACTTCCTCCATCACCGGCTCGGTCTGCTCCTCCCAATGGTCGTAGCAGGCCCAGGCATAGCGGCTCCAATCCAGCCCCTCGTCCTCCATGATCGCGAACGCACGCTGCGCCCTGACCCCGAAATGCAGCCGCGCGCCGTCCTCGCCCTTCTCGGCAACGGCATCGTTCCACTGGTAGATGCCCAGCTCGCCGATGATGCGCTTGGCGGCGCGGAGCTCGGCTTCGTTCAGCGCGCTGCGCCAGTGCTTTTCGCGCTCGTCGGAGGTGTTGATGGTGCCGGTGACGGCATAGACAGTGGACCAGCGGAAAGAGGCGGCACCTATTGGCTGGGAGTTGTCCGAGCCTGGCCGCACTGCTCCTCCGGTCTCGATCTGCAAGCGCTCAACGAGAGCACCACCAAAACGGGCATACAGTTGAAGCGCCCCGCCTGACGCGTCTCCGGTTAGGAACCCTCCAAATGCAGCGGAGGGGGTTGGTGTGGTGCCGTTTAGCGCGCCAACGACGATGTAATTTCCAGCCGAGCCAGATGCGATAACGTTGATGTTGCGATAGAAGCCAGCGGCCTGAACACCCGCCAATACTGAGAGAGGGTCGACAGGCGACGTCGTGCCGATGCCGACGTTGCCATTCCCAGCAATTCGCATGGCTTCGTTACCACCTGACACCTCGAAAGCCATATCGCTGAGCGCTGTGGCAGCGTGGTTGTGGTAAACGCGGATCGCGCCAGTGCCGCCCGATCCGCCGCCTCCTGTCAGGTATCCCCCAATAGAGATGGCGGTGCTGGAAGCAGTGACCACAGCGCTGTTAAAGGTTGCGGCATAAGGCTGAGTACTCAGTACAGCCAGCCTGGCGTTAGCGCCGAAAGAGGCATTGCCGACGCCGAGGTTCCCGTTGTCGTCAATGATCACCCGCCCGACGCCACCAGTCGAGAAGCCAAGAATATTACTTAGCCCCCGATAAATGCCAGTGTCTTGGTCACTCGCAAACCGGAACGCAGGCGTTGCTGCCGATCCATCGGGGAACAGGCCCGCGCCGATACCGTCGCGCACGGCCTGGAAGCTGTTGAGCAGGTTGTCAACACGAGCAGTCAGCGCTGCGATGCGGCCACGGAACGGCTGAATTTCATAAGCCTGGCCGCTTGTATTTGAGCCGAGATATGCTCGCCCAATGGTGAGCGAGGTGTTCGAGACCACTCCCGTGATCTCATAGGTGCGGTTGTCAGGCAGAAGAATGCCCTCGCCGACATCAACATCGTCGACCCAGGCGGTGCCGCTGCCAGTGACCGTGGTGCTGCCGTTGTTGATGGCGACGGTGCCCGTTTTGTACCAACTCATGGCGGGATGCTCCTTTAATTGATTTGCTGATGGCTCATGGGATCGGGTTGCTGCCCCCTGGGGGGTTGGTGATCGGCACGCCTGGGCCGGGCTCGCCGCCTGTTCCCCCGCCGAGTGTGATGGTCGACGACTGCGTGTTCACGCGGCTCAGTTCTTCGGCCTGGGCAAATCGGAAACTCGCCTCGCAGACGACATTCTGTTCGTTGACCTTGGCCATCTGGAGCGTCCAAGTCGTCGCGCGCCCAGCGGCAACGGTGTCAATGATGGGGATGCAGACTGGGACACCCTCGTCGGTGATGTTGAGATGTGCGCCCGTGCGGCGAGCGGATTCGCCGTAGATAATCGCCCCATCGTCTCGGATGATGCGGACTTTGATGATCGTGTTCGCGTCAGTGATGTCCCGGATCAAGGCCGAAAACATCAGCTTTGTCGGGCGACCATTTACCGGCGTCATTCCGACGCTGACCACATTGACCCAGTTGAAGCCGTTGGTGCTGACCGCCGGCTCGATATAGGTGAACGCGGTTTCGCCCATTGCCGCACTGGACATGCGCGAGGCGGAGACGATCCCTGCCTTGAGCGTGTCGACCTCGACGTTGCTCATTTTGACGCCACTCTCGGTCGCCTGAAAATAAACGAAGCCGGACGTGGGATGAATTAGCCGGAAGCGGTCGACGACCCAATCGGCAGTGGCTTCCTGATTGGAGCCATTGAGCACAAAGCCGGTGACGCGACCGTTGTTGTCGAACTTGACCCCCCAACGATTTTGCAGGCCGCTGATGCTCGATGCGAACTGGGTCAGGGTAGCGCTCTGATTGCCAACCGTTGTGCTGAGCGTGCTGATCTGGCCTGCGAGCGCGCCATCCGCATTGGCGCGTGCTATGGCCTCATTGCTGATCGAGGCGGTCAAGGTCGTGACCGCGCTCTCGCGTGCTTGGCGCTCCGCTGCCACATCGGCAAGGGTCTGTTGCCGCTCGGCGTTGATCGCAGCGATGCGGGCGTTTTCCTCCGCAGTCAGAGCCGTGCCGCGTGCGTTGGCCTCTGCTTGGATCGCGGCAATACGGGCGTTAGCCTCGCTGTTGATTGCGGCGGTGCGAGCATTCGCCTCTGCGGTCAGAGCTGCCGCGCGTGCATCGGCCTCGGCCTGATCACCTTGGAGGCGAGCCAGTTCCTCATCATCGAGCCGCCCCAGCGCATTGTTCAATCCATTGGTCAGCGTGCTGACCGAGTTCGTGCGCGCGGCCGTTTCCGCAGAGATTGCCTGTGCGCGAGTAGTGGCCTCTGCCGCAATCGCATTGGTGCGAGCAGTTGCCTCGGCGCTCAGCTGCCCGGTGAAGCTGGCATTCAGGTTTGTGATCGAAGTCGCCAGCGACTGGACGGCATTGGTCCGCGCGATCTGTTCGTTAATGATGGCCGCGTTGAGCGTGGCTGTATCCGTCTCGAATTGCGATTCCAGCTGCTCAACCGATGCGACGATGGACTCATCGGCTGCGACCCGCGCGATCTGTTCACTGATGAAACTAGCCTCATTGCCCGCCACCCGCGCAACCAGCGCCAGAATCCGGGTCGAAAGCGCCTCTACCTCGCTCACGATCTGCGCGGTGATCTCTTGCCGCGCTCCTGCGACCGCGCCGTTCAGTTCACGGCGGTTCTCGTCGTTCTTGAGCAGCGAGGCGAGCAGCAGGTCTGCCAGTTCCGATGCCTGGCCTTCGACGACGCGGCCTGCAGTCACCTGCTGGGCAAGGCCTGCGGCAAGAACGCCATCCCCGTCGACGCGCGCCTGTGCTTCATCCTCCACCGCTGCAGCCAGGTTCTCCAACTCGGTGTCGAGAGAAGCTGATAGCGTAGAAATCGACGAAGCTAGCGCAGCGTCACCATCGATACGCGCCTGGTTCGCGTTGTTGATGTTCGCCTGCAGGGTGCCGGTGGCCGTGGTCAGGTTAGCAGCCAGCTGTGTGATCTGGGTCACCAGCGCGGCGTCTCCTGTCGCCCGTGCTATGCTCTCGGTCGCCAGCGAAGCCTCTGCTGCACCGACGCGCACCTGCAGGGCCAGTCGGAACGCTGCCTCAGCCGCATCCCCTTCAATGATGCGTGCGGTCAGTTCCTGTCGCGCCGCCGCGACCGCCGCGACCTGCTCGCGCCGTGTCTCGTCGCCGAGCAGCAGCGCGCGAAGATCTGCCTCGTCGTTGTCTTGCTGAGCCTTGTCGATCAGGCGGATGGCTGAGACAGCACTGACGATCGAGGCGCTGTCGCCGATCGCGGTCAGGATTGTCTCGGCATTGGTGACGCGGGTGGCCAGCAGGTCAAAGGTGGTGGTATCGACCTTGGTGGTGATCGTGCCCTCGAGCGCGTCGATCGCCTCCTCGGCGTTCGTCACGCGGCCCTGCACAAGGCTCAGCTCGGTGACGGTCGCAAGCGTCGTCACGGTGGCGTTCAGGCCATCGATGTCGACCTCTGCCGCACCAAGGCGCAGGATGAGATCGGTCAGTTCGGCGATCTGGCTGGGATCAATGACGGCCAGCGCGATCTGCTCATTCACATAAGAGGTCGTGGCTCGAAGGTTGATACTCGCTTCGGCAGCGTTGAGCCGGATTTCCGCAGTGCTGACCCGTTCCCTGGTCTGCTCGATCGCGTGAATGCGGATCTGCCCGGTGGCAGCGTCAACATAGAAACCGGCATCGCGGAAGGTCGCACGGGTCGAGGAAGCCTCATCCAACGCCGTCGCCAGCGCGCGGGCCATCTGGTCGATGTCATCCTCGGCGCGGCGGAATGCGGCTTCGGTAACAACGCCAAGCCCCTGCGGGGT
The DNA here is from genome assembly GCF_059803595.1 of Blastomonas sp. 34TW. NCBI lineage: Bacteria > Pseudomonadati > Pseudomonadota > Alphaproteobacteria > Sphingomonadales > Blastomonadaceae > Blastomonas > Blastomonas sp. 34TW. The sequence continues at coordinate 8,372 of NZ_JAPFGW010000023.1, read as the reverse complement.
TATGCGGCCAAGTTCAACAGGCGGCGCATCTCGCAGCGGGCGATAGGTCAGGCGACCAGCGGCCTCGAGCTCGATCTCGCTGTTTAGCAGTTCGCCGGGGCTGCGGACGCTGCCAGCGGAGTCCCGGATATAGCCAGGGTGCGGATCGCCCGGTACATAGGTGCTGGGGTCAGGAATGAGCGCGCCCGCTGTCGCATTCGGCTCGTAAGGCTTCAGCGCCTCCGCGTTGTTTCCGTCGGCATAGGTGATGAGGGAAGCGGGAAGTGAGCTGCCATCGGCGAAGCTGATATCGCTGGCGAACACGATACCGGCGATATCGCCGCGCGACATCATGGTCTGGTTGGCGCGGTAGCCGATCTTTCGCGACTTTACCGGCTTGAACGTGTTGCGCCGCGTGATCTGGTGGCTCCGCACGCTGGCGACCGGAGCACCCCAGGACCATGAGCGGAAATCGATCGAACCGGCAGCATCGAGCCGCCAGATCAGTGATACGCCACCGAGCAGTGTGTCGAGCACGGCAGCAACAGTCTCGGTGTCGCGTTCGACCAGCACGCCGCACGCAGCCGGTCGCAGCGCCTTCGCCGCGACGATCGCGCCAGCAACGAAAGGCGGACCGCTTCGCGTCTCGACCAGCCTCGCTGCGATTTCCGGTGCGGTCTCGACATAACCGGTGCTGATCTCGCCGCGCAGATCGGCCGTGAGCGTGCCCGCCGGTTCCGTCCACCATTTGACGCACGCGATCGACGGCGCAACGACACCGCCGCCCTGGGGAGCGGCTGCCGCGAGCAACGCTGCCCATGTCGCATCAGCAGTTCCCTGCCATGCGATCGATGTCAGCGCCGCCGCTGGCGCGCCGGAGTCGCGCACAGTGTCAATCGAGGCGATCGGGCGGCGCGGGTCAGCGAAGCAATAGATATTATTGGCCGGGTTGATCGGCTCGCCCTCGACATTCCAGACACGGCCCCAGGCGCGCCGCTTGATCCGCCCATTCCACTCTTCCGGACCTTCAAGGCCTCCGTTTCCGGCGAAGCGATCGGTCAGTACCGGCAACCGCAGCGCTGCGGCCGGGTCGGCAAGCACGATGCGCAACTGGCCATCGGCCGAGCTGGCATCGACCACCTTGCCGGTGAGCACTACGGGCGGCAGCGTGCCTTCCGGCCCAACACGGATCGTGACAGCGGCATCTGGCCAGAGATAGCCGGACGCGAGGCTGGTCAGGTCAGATGCCCTGGTCGAGGCCCAGGAGAATTCGAGCGCTTGCGGTATCGCGCCAGCGCTAAGATTGTCGCCGTCGAACGACAGGCCAGCGATGATCGTCGGCAGCGCAGCGATTCCTGCCAGCCAGCGCTGATTGTTGTACCGGTACGGCTTGGCCGAACCACCACCGGCCAGGCGCACAGGTTCCGCAACGCCATCGGCAATGCGGCGCGGCCATGCTTCGACCAGGATGATCCGCGCAGCCATCAGCTCGTGCGCACCGTGTTGATGATGCGATCGTAATTCGCACCCTTGGTGGTCACAGCCAGATCGGTTGCAATGCTCGCCAGCCAACTGTTCTGATCGCTCAGCGCAGCGATGATCTGCGCATTCTGGTCGTTGTTTTCATCGAGCGCGCTGACGACGGCCGGATCGCCGCCGCCTCTGGCCTGCTGAATGCGCGCGTTGGTTTCGGCGATCGCGGCGCGCGCCTGGTCGAGGATGTTCGAACGGTCCTGTGCGAAGCCGCCGGTGGTGCCATAGACGGACTTCGATACCTCGTTGAGATCGCGATAGAGCTGCGCCAGACGGTCGCCAGCGCCCTCCTCGCCCTTGGCGAGGGCCGCGCGCGCCTTTTCTATCTCGGCGAGGATCGCGGTCCGGCGATCGACAGCGCTGCCCTCGAACAGCGAGCCCGAGGTCATTTCGGTGATCAGGTCCTGAAGGCCGCCGATCTGATCGGTGAGCAGCTTCTGCTGCAGCTTCAGCCGATCTTCCGCGTTGCGCGCTTCCAGCGCCGCGACATCGAAGCCGTACTGGCGCGCGATTCGCAGCCGCTCTGACGCCTGAGCCTCGAATTCCCGGAACGCCTTGGCCCATTGGCCGGTGAGCCCGCCGAGCAGCTGCTCGACGTCCTGCACGGCCAGTGCTTCTTTCATGGCCTTTTCGACATCAGGCGACGATCCCAGCGCCTTCTGAACCGCCGCTGAGATGCCCTTGACGGCCCCGTCAGCGATCAGGTCGCGCAGCAATGCAGCCTGTGCATCCGCCTCCGAATCAAACTTCTGAACGCCCGAGCCCTTGGTCCGGCCCTGGCCTGTAGGATCGACGACGAACTTCTTGTTGCGGATGCCGATCGAGCCGGAGAACGATCCCAGCTCGCCATCGAGGGCGGCAATGATCTGATCGAGCGCATCGAGCGCGCCTCCCGCCAGACCCTTGGCTGCGCTGATCCGGCTTGCGCTGTTGCCGCGCGTGCCGGTGACCTCGGCCGAGCCGTTCACGGCCCCTACAGTCGCAGTGCCGCGCTTGGAGCTTTTGAGCACGCCACCGATCAAGCTGCCCGCGATCGAGCCGATGATATCGCCGCCGGGGATGCCCGACATCGCGCCGATCGCGCCACCGATCGAGCCACCGGTCGAACTCGTCTTGATTCCTAGCATCTTGCCGAAAGCTGCCACCTGCTGGCCGGTCTGCGCACCTTCGAGGCCTGCACCAAGGGATTTCGAGATGGTTTCCGCCCAGGAGGCGTTGATCTTGCCGCCGTTGCCAAGGTCACGGACCAAGCCCTGAATGCCACCGAGAACAGCACCAACGGGGCCTCCCGTCTGAAAACCATAGAGCGTGCCGGATGCGGTTTGAGACAGCCTGCGGAAAAAATTCAGGCCGAAAATCTCGTCGAGCTTAGACATTAGCGGATTGGTCTGCGCCTCGGCCATGAGTCGCAAAAACTCATTGGGACTCAGGCCAACCACGGTTCCGTCGAATGCCTTTGCGAGACCGTCTTCTGGCCCCTTAACCCGTGTCCGTGCCCTTACCACGATCTCGCCATTGCTAACGCCAGCCCCAGAGGCCGTGCCCATGGAACCAGTGGCGATCCCGGCATGGACCGCAGCTGCCGACGTTATCCCGGTATTGGCATTCCTGATTTGCGCAGCTGCCGTATTGAGCGAGCTGGCGAAGGTTGCTGCAGCTTGCCCAGCACTTTGCATCTGGTCGCCAGCGCCGCGCGTCTGGCGCTCCAGAACCTCGACCGCACCCTCCATGCCGGTTTGTTGGCGGAGCTTCTTTTCCAGTTCGCGCAGCGACCCGCCGAACAGCTGTTCGGTGAGCAGCTGGCCCTGGAGCTGGCGCGCGTTCTGGCGGATGCTCTTGAAGAAATTGCCTGCCGAACCGCCGGAGAACAGCTCCTCCAGGCTCGAACGGAGACCGCCGATCGCCTGGTTGTAAATCCCGAGAATATCCTCACGGCGGGACAGCAGCTCGTTGAGGCGCTCTTCCTCGGCCACGATCCGCTCGACCTCGGCGCGCTGCGCGCTGGTGACGGTGCCGATCTGGTCGGAAAGCTGCTGCGTGCGGGCGAGAACCTCCGCCTCGCGTTCGCGGCCCTGCAGGATCAGCAGCTGGACGTCCCGCTGCCGCTCCGACTGCTCCACCATATCGCGAAACGGCTTCTGGATGCCTTGGGCGACGGAAGCCAACGCGGCCTGCGCGCTTGTGATCGAGCCTTGCAGCTGGGCGATCTGTTCCTTGCCGAGGCCCTTCTTTTCCAGCTTGTCCTGGGCTTCGCGGATTATCGCATTCAGCTTGCGCGTCGCGTCATTGGCCTGCTGAATGCGCGATGGCTGTTCGGTCCACTGATCGTTGATTTTGGCGATCGCATCGGCGGTGCGCTCGGCATAGCTCTCCGCCTGTTCGTTCAGGCGGACCACGGCACGGGCGGCCGCTTCCGACCTACGATTGTTCGGTTTGTCAGGCTTGTCGTTGAGGGCGGCCTTCTGCCTTTCGAGCGCTGAATATTGCCGCTGAAACTCCGCAGCGGAAATGTTCTGCTCATTGTCCGACATCGGCGCTATCATGCCGCTCATCCGGCGTTGGCTGTCCAGTCGCTGCTGCGTCAACCGAGCCTGTTGGCGTTCAATCTCTGCGCGCTGGCCTGCAACAGGATCAGCGGCCTCGATCGCGGTCCGCCTTTCCAGCGCTACTCGTGCCTCCTGTGCGCTCTGCTCAAAGCCCCGGCGCGCGCTCTGGAGCTCGGCGATAGATGCCCGGATCGAGGCTTGCTGGCGCTGGTTGGCGATCGTACCGCCGAAAAACAGGTTCTCGATTGTGCCAGGCGCGTTCGCCTGGGTCTGCTGCAATGCCCGCTTTTGCTGCTCAATCTGCTGGTCGATGTTCGCCATCGAGGCCTGCGCATATTGCAGGGTGCTGTCGATCATCAGCGCCTGGGTACTAATCAGCGAACGGGTTGATCCGTTGAGCTGCTCGATCGCAGCCCGGAAATTGTCCACCGCACCGGTGCGCGCCACCAGCGTATCGGTAAAGTCGATCGTCGAGGCCTTGGCCGTGTCGGACGCATCACCCGCTTCGAGCAGCTTGGTGCCGAGGATGGCGATGATCGGCAGGGCGATTCCCAGCGCAATGCCCCACGGCCCGCCCATGAAGCTGGCGAAGGCAGCCAGCTTGCCTTTCGCCTGGTCGCTAGAACCGGCGATCAGCTGGAGCGCACCCACCGCCTGCTGGCTCTGCACCGCGAACGCGATCAGGGCGTTCTGCCCCATGGCCACCTGTGTCGTGAAATCGCCAGCCTGAAAGCCCAGCTGCTGCATGCCAATACGGACATTCTGGAGCCCGTTGGCATGCTGACCGGCGGCGATCGTCGCGCGTTGCAGCTCGGCGGCGGCACCGGCATTGACCTTGGCCAGCTCTGCGGCCGAGAGCGCGCCGCCCTGGGCAAGGCGGATCGCTTCTGCGACCGTCTCATTGTGGCGGAGCTGCGCTGCGATCAGCGGATCGAACTGGCTGAGCAGCCGGTTGCGGGCGGTCTGGAGCTCAGCCGATGCGCCGGTCAGCTGTCCCGTGGCAGCGACGGCCGTACCGCTGATCTTGGCGATCTCGGCTTCAAGGCGTGCGATCTCGGCCTGAGCCTGTTCGCTCTCGGCCGAGATCAGCAGTCCTGCCTTCATCACGGTCATGCCGTCATCCCTTGATGCCGTTCAGAGCATCGCGACCAGCGCGCTCCATCACCTTCAAATCCGACCAAAGCGCGGGCGTCACCTTGATGCCCGCCGCTGCCAGGCCTGCGGTTGCGGCGGTGTAGTCGAGGCCCATCCAGTACATGCCGCCCATGCCCATCGGCACCGCGCGCCACTGCGTATCGACCGCGAGGAAAGCGAGCAGCGCAGGCCAGTTCTCCGCCCAGACACCGAACTTGTCGCTTGCCTCGGCCGTCGCGATCTCGTCTGCCAATTCGTGCAGGCCTTCGCGGCGCAGATCCTCAGCGGCTTCCGAATAATCATCCTGCCGCTCGCCAGCCCAGTACCGGGCCGCAGCCTTTAGTTTCCCTCGCGCTCACCGTTGATGGCGGCGAAATAGGCCGCCAGGATCGGCGAGCGGGTGTAAGGTTTTGCGAGCAGCTGATCGCGGACCTGGTCGTTCCATTCGACCGGCTCTTTCGAGCGATTTCCAAGGCCGTCGCAGCGAACGAGCACGTGCTTGATCATGTCGAGCACGCCGCTGGATGTCGTGAGATCGAACTGAGCGGATTCGTCCACCGGAACGACGCGAAACGTCGCGGTGAAATCCTGCTGCTGGTGCCCGCCGTTGGTGGGCACCAGGACCTTCACCTTGCGGGTAAACTCGGGGTTTTCATCGACGATGAACATAGGAAGGGACCTTTCGGGGCAGGTTTACGGGATCAGGTAAGGGTGATTTTCCACTGGTCGTTGCCAGCGGACGGCGTCGGCGTGAATTCGAGCGGCCATTCCAGGATTTCCTGCTCATTGGCATAGCCGGAGAGCCGCGCCTGGGTGGCATAGCCCGCCTCGATCCTGACCTTGCGGCCAGCCACGGTGCCATGCTCGATGACCACGGCGCTCGGCTCTTGCGATTCCGCCTTGGCGAACGGATCATAGGTGCTGAGCGGTACCGCCTCGACCTGGGCGCGGAGGCGCTCGGCACGATTGACGATGATGATCTGCTCCTGGCCGATCAGCATGCGCGGCTGGACGTCGTTGCCGAGATCGAGCTCATAGTTGCGCAGTACGAACGACGCACCGCCGATCGTGAACACCGGCGTGTTGGTCTTGCTGGCCACCTGTGGCAGCTGAAAGCCGGTCAGCGTCGGCGTGACGCGCGCCGCTTCGGTCGGCTTCAGGTACAGGCCGGTGAGCGTGAAGCGTGCGGTCGGAATGCCGGTCGCGGACAGCGAGAGCACGGCGGTGCCGCGAACGCCGGTGATGACGTGCCGTGTCGCCCCGATCCAGAAATATAGCGCGCAGCTTTCGTGCGAGTCGCTGATCGGCGAGTATTCGACGCTGGTGGCGGCGGTGATGACCTCGGCGGCAGCACAAGCCCGCATCAGCGGAGCCCAGGCGGGCGCAGTGCCAGCGGTGCCGCTGCCGACCAGCTCGACCGAGCCGGTGAGCATCACATAGAGCCCGCTCGGGAAGCGCTCGCTCTGCCCCAGCCAAGGCCGCTCGACATTGCGCTCGACGTCCTGACCTTCCATCGGCCGCATCTCGACATTGGTCATAAGCATGCCGTTCAGGCCTGCCGGTACCGGGTCGGTGCCGTAGGTGGTTTCCATCTTGGCCAGGATGATCTTGCTGCGCCACTTGATCGTCATCGATCAGCCCTCCTTCTCTTCTGCGGCAACGGCAACGAGGCTGCCATCGGCCATGCGCATGTAGCTGCCGCCGCTCTGCGGCCATTCCGGCGCGGTCAAAGGCGGCGGGGTTTCGTCGATCTTGTCGTCGGCAGGGGGCGTTTCCGGCTCGGGGGCTTTGCGGCTCATCAGGTGATCCTCAGCTGGTCGTTGATGGAGAAATCGAGCACGTAGGTGAGCGTGCCGTTGGTCAGGCTGGTCAGTTCACCGCCAGTGAGCGTGAACAAGCCGATCGTCTCTTCGTCTGGCGTCCAGCCACAGATCGCCAGGACACAGGCGTCGATCACCGGCTGAATGCGATCCAGGGCTGTTGTGCCCTTGGCGTCTCCGGCTACGCGCATCACCAGCATCACGCTGACGGTTCGGCTGATGGCCTGGCGGAACATGCCAGCGGCCGCCGTGGACGCGCCGCCCCGCAGCGCACCGGGCAGCACGAAGGCCGTGAACCCGGCTTGCGGCAGCTGGCCTTTTTCCATCAGCTGCGCGAGCCTGGCTGCCTCACGGACGCGGCCGTCAAGATCGGGCACAGTTTGCTCGAGGCGGGCTATGACCTGTTCGATCATATGAACCCGCGCAGATTGTCTGCCGTCATCGGGCGCTCACGATCGGTGACCGTCACGCCGCCTGCGCCGCTGTCTTCCGGCTCTCCGCCGAGCGGCAGCGGCAGTCGCTGCGTGCCATTGGCGATATCACGCAGGCTGGCGATCGCCTGCTTGTAGTCGGCCTCGATCTTGGCATCAGGCGCATAGCGATGCAGCCGCCAGATGGCGATTTCTTCAGCGAGCGCGGTCACACGCGGAGGTGTTTCGACAAGCGGGAGCTGATATCGACCGGCGAGATAGCCGTCGATCATCGCGTCTGCCTGGTCGAGCGCAGCGCTGATGGTCGCCTCGTCGATCTCACCTGTGGGCGGATCGGCCCGATCGGTGAGATCGACGAGCATGTCTGCGCCGTAGCGCGCGACCAAGCTGGCGAGCGTGGCATAGGTCATCGGTCATCCGCCGGGTCGCGCGGCAGGGATGGGATGGCCGTTAGCAGCGCCGCAAATGCCTTGTCGAAATGGTGGCTGGCCTTGTCGAGCTGCTCCTCGTCATAGCGCGACGGTTCGTGGGAATCGCGCAGCGCGACAATGTCGCGGCGCAGCTGCGCGCGAACATTGTGGAAATGACTGGCCGTCTCGGCAGGCAGCTGTGGGTCAGGCCGGAACATCGGGGGCACTCGCGAGCGTGCAGAGAAGCATCGGATCGCCCTGGATGGCGATGATCTGCTCTTCCGTCAGTTCTTCGATCGGCACAAAGGTGGCAACCGGCCCGAAATGACGGCCTGCGCGCCAGCGTCCCGTCTTGGGGCCGACGACCTTCAGATGGTCGCCTTTGACGATCACAAGTTCGTGCGGTTCCGGGAGCGCCACATTTTGCGTAAAACCGGCGATCGCAGCGATGAGCTCTGCTTTAGCTCCGTCGCCATCGCCCTTGTTCGCCTCAGGTGGTGCCGCAGCGGCTCCGACCGC